>JAGAAT010000024.1 GCA_017615095.1 bacterium | reverse complement strand
TTTCCGACAGAGTGTGCCTACGATCTGCTCAATCCCGGAGATTATTACGCGGAAGAATTTGAAGAGTGCCGCATAAAAATAAAAATCGCGCCGGATAAAACCACGAAAAAAGCTCTGTGCATAAGCGAAATATTTATTATGCCGCATGATCTCTGGGAAGAAGAGTGAATTTTATAATCGTTGTTTTAATTTCGCTCTCTTGTACAGAAAAGCAGAACGCAGGAGAATAAATATTGTTTAAGTTAATATTTCCTTTATTTCTCGTCATTTTTGTAATTGTCGGCGAAATTATGGACTACAGAAAAAGAGAAAAAAATAGAAACAAGGCTTTGGCCGGAAAACAATGTATTAGAGAATTTGAATGTGTAATCATGATCGCAGACAGCGACTCAGAGGTAAAACTAACTCTTTTTCAGAGGGCCGTTCCCTCATACGATGTTTTATTGTTTGATGATCATATTGCATTTGCAACAGGTTCGGTTATGGGGTTTGGAGAATCTATCCCTGAAGAAATAGAAATTAAGGATATAAATTTTGCCAGCATGAAATACATCCTCAAAACAGATCTCCTGCTTGTCAACTATAACAGAAAAGCAAAAGAGCCGTCCCAGTTTTACATGGAAGGCAAAAAAGAAGACCTGCTTTTTATCAAGAACTTTATTGAAGAACGGAACGGACGACCGAAAGTAATCGATTTGACTGAAAACTGACAAAAAATCGCGAATCCCCCAAACCCGCAGAAGTCATATAAATCCCGAATTTATATTGATGAAAACTCTGAATTTGTATGGATGAAAATCCCGAATTTATATTGATGAAAACTCTGAATTTGTATGGATGAAAATCCTGAATTTGTATTGATGGAGTTGACAAAGTTTCCTTGCCATTTCAGCCGAAATCCTTACAATAATTGAGTTTTTTTGCACTTTTTGATCCGGTTTGGAGTTTAAATCATGGAAATAAAAACTATAAAAAAATGGATAGCTTATCCTTTTTATATTTCGGGGGAAATAGTTTATCTGTTTTCATTTGCACTGATATGTGTGAATTTTATGATTGGGTCGGCTTCACCTTATTATGAATTGGTAAAAGATAACAGTATAAAACTCCTGCTTTTTTCCCAACTTATCATAGTGGCGAGCTTCGTTATTTTGTTTATCATCTCGTTTTTTGTTGAAAATCTTAAAAGGTTTGTGCCGGAATTCTTTCTTTTTATAAGTTTCCATATTGCTTTGCTGGTAATTTCAATAATTTTTATTATTCCGGCACTATAGGTGTGATGATGTGCATTGATAAAGACAATTATTTTAAAATATATTGTAGAATTATCAGGGTCTTAACGGTTCTGATTCCATTTCTGTTATGGTTCGTGAGATATATACCGGTTTGGATATTCTTTTTTTTTGTTATTGAACTCTTTTTCGTCCCGACCCTGTTTGTGGATGAGCTGGAAGAGTTCAGATGGAAAATCGCAAAAACGGCAATTGTTCACGCTTTGATTGCTCTCGGTCTCTGTTTGTTGTTTGCACTTATTCTGTTAGGGCTGATTGAGCTGGGAATATATAAAACCGTATGAATTTACGGACTTGACAAAGTTTCCTTGCCATTTCAGCCGCAAGTGATCGGTTTGACTGACCGGGGATTGAACGAGACTATAAAAACGGTGTCATATATGCCGGAAGCTCCGACTTTTGATCGTTTTAAAAACCTTTAATTTTTTGAAGCTTTTTTATCGGTGTATTCAACCATCCAGTTGTAGTGGTCGCGGAAGATCTCTTCGACATTGCGGAACTTCATTCCGAGCTCTTTCTGAGCTTTTTCGGATGAAGCATGGAGGTCACTTTTCAGGATCCTTGCACTGCCGCGGGTGATGACTGGCTCAACGCTCTTGAAAAAGCGGTAGAAACAGTTCTCAGCAAGGAATCCTGCGGTGTACATGAGCCAGTAGGGAAGCGAAACAGCAGGACGTTTCCTGCCGGAAAGTTTTTCAAGGATCCCCATCATTTCGTCGTTTGTCGTGTGACCTCCGGTGAGGAGATAAAATTCGCCGCTCTTTCCCTTTTCGCCTGCGAGGATTATCGCTTCAACGACATCCCTGACATCGACCCAGTCGAATCCGCCGTAAGCGGGATAAGCGGGAAGTTTGCCTTTGCGGAAGTTCATCTCCATCGTTCCCATCTGCGACGGACGGAAGTCGTTCGGTCCCAGGATCCCGACTGGGCATACTGTTACTGCATCGATCTTTCCCTCTTTGACCGCTTTCTGGACGAGGAGAGAGCCTTCAGCCTTCGTGATACCGTATTCGAGCATCGCTCTGTCGGGATTGAAACCGAGTTCTTCGGTAGCGACGACGCCTTCACCGGGATCGCCCAGAGCCTCGATCGAACTGACGTGGACGAGCCTTCTCACTTTATTTGCGATGCACGCGTCGATGACGTTTCTGACACCGTCAACGTTGACCGTTTTGATTTTGTCGTAAACACCGCATTTTATTGATATCGCTGCTGCACAGTTGTAGACCAGATCGGCACCTTCGAAAGCCTTTTTAAGCGATTCGAGATCTCTTGTGTCACCTTTGACTTCCTCAAAATCGAGCCCTTCGATCGCCTTTCTTACGGTAGTTTCCTCGTGGATGAGGATTCTCGGCTTGATGCCTCTTTTGTTGAGTTCGCGGACAAGATTGTTGCCGACATGACCGCTTGCGCCTGTGATAACTATCATTTTTCCCATTTTTGCCTCCTAAAATTTTAAATCGTTGCCTGACTTTCGGTTGCGGGTATTTTGACGCCGCTTTCGACCGAAAGGTTACAAATCCTTTCTTTTTAAATCAAACCGAGCGAGCAGCCGCTGCTCTTTTTGCCCTCATCTTCTTTTTCGTCGCCGTCCTGCTGATCGTCGTCCTGTTCGGGATCCGAGTCGGCGTCAGGCGTGCTGCCGGTGTCGTTGTCTTCGTCTGCTGCCGGTTCGTCGTCGGGCTCCGGCCAGCCTGTCCAGCCGTCGGTCACGCATCTGCCCTCTTCGTTGCAGTACGCATCCTCGTCACGGCAGTCGGAATCGCCTCTGCACTGAGTGTAGCAGAGCCCCTCTCTGCCGGAGTAGCGGGCGTGGCAGATGTAACCCTCTTCGACGCGGCAGGCTCTGTCGGAGTTGCAGCTTGCGAGGCATATTTCGCGGTTCCTTCTGCCGACTGTCACGCAAATGGAGCCGTCGGGGCAGACGGAGTCGTCTTCATCGAAGCAGTCCTGCGTGCAGTATCCGCCGGGAAGCGACCAGTAGCTGCACCAGGAGTATTCGCCTTCGCACTCTGGATCGGCTCCGCACGGACCGCCGATCGGTTCGGGAATTTTCGCGCATCTGTTGTTGTCGCAGACTGAGCCGGTGTTGCAGTCTTCATCTCCTTCGCAGCTGGGCAGACAGACGCCGAGAACATCATTCGAGCAGTACTGACCCTCACGCTGGCAGGGCGAAACGGCTGAACAGTCGAGTGCGCAGAGGTAGCCGGGGCGGTCCTCAAGTTCGGCGACAGGTTTCGTGCCGTCCGGACAGGTCGAGTTGTTGGTGAGCCTCATGCAGGTGCCCTCTTTGAATTTGTAGTACGAAAATGTGTGGATGCACATTACGTCGTCAGCGGTGAGCGAGCCGGTCATGCAGTCGTCATCGGTCTCGCAGGGCCATCCGGCGACCTGACCGGAGGAGCACTCTTCGTCGACATATCCGTCACAGTCGTCGTCGAGGTGGTTGCCGCAGATCTCTTCTTTTATTTCAGCGCACATTTCGAGCCCTGCTGCCAGACGTGCCGCCTTTTCGAGGTTGATCCTGCCGTAGCCGAATTTGACGCTGAAGCCGTCGTCATCCCACGAACCTGTCTCGGGGTAAACCTTGTCGGCGCTCTTTTTCAGGATCTCAGTGACCTCTTCGAGCGTAAGTTCCGGGTTGATACTGAGGATCGCTCCGAAGAAGCCTGAAACCATCGGAGCTGCTGCCGATGTGCCGGAAAAGAGGAGTGTGTAGTCGGTTTTGTAGTCGCCGTATTTCGGGATAGCCGTTGTCGCGATTCCGATAACCGGATACTGCGAAAGCGACGGGGCTGTTACGGTCGTCGCCGCGCCGTAGTTCGAGTAGAGCGCCCTGGTGTCCCATGCCGTCGAAGCGTTGACCGTGATGACGCGGTTCGTGACGCTTATGCCGTCGCGCTGGAAGGTGAAGTCGTGCTCGAAAAGCTGGTTGTATGCAGAGTCTACGCCTTCATTGCCGGATGCATAGACGACAACTCCGCCGAGCCCGTTCCTGCCGTTTTTCATAAAGCTGCCGATGCCCTCCTCCTCTCCGGGGGTTATCGGAATGGTGCCGTATTCGGATTCAGGACCGAAGCTGCAGTTGATGACCGAGATCGCCGGGTCCGCGATATACTTTTCGTATGCCTTCAAAAATTTTGCGTCAGAGACAGCAGTCCCTTCTATGCCGTCGAGGTAGCGTGCCGGGTAGAGTTTGCACCACGGGCACATGCCAGTCATGCCGATCGTGTTGCCTTCACCGGCGCTGACTCCGGCACAGGTCGTACCGTGACCGACCGACGATGCGAGATAGTTCGCATAGACGTTGCCGTCGAGCACCGAGGTGTCCGGATAGCCGCCCTCTTTGTCTTCGAGGAAGTCGTAGCCCGGCTCGATGTTCGTCAGATCCTCGTGATCCGGCACGATACCGGTATCCATGATCGCGATTTTAATAGAGGGATCGACCTCGATTCCGTTATCGTGCAGAAACTGGAGCATTTCGATGAATTTGGTATCGGCATGTTTCAGGATGTCGGACTGGTTGCCCTGATAATTCAGGACTTTTCCAGTATTTTGAAGATGCCACTGAACGTCGAAGTAGGGATCCTGCGGTTCGGCTTCCGGAACGAAACGGAGCTCGGCCTTGCGGATGAGATCCGGGAATGCGAAACCGTCGCCGTTTTTCACGATCTTTTCCGAAATTTCGACACTGTCGCCTTTGACCCTGAAGAGGTGTAGCGGATAGGCCGGAAGGATCTCGGCAAGTTCGAGATCGTATTTTTCGGTCATGTAGGCGATGGTCCTGTCTCCGCGCCAAAGTATGTAACTGTTCGCAATTACAGGCATGTCTCCTAAAAGGTAGACGGGTAGAGCCCCTTCGGAGCCGTCGATGACGGAATATACCGTGCTCCCGAGACTGAGCCTTAAAAGTTCGTTTTTCGGAGCCTTGAAGCCTATCGTTCTGGAACCTTCAACGGCGCTGAAACCGTTGAGCCTGACAAGCTCGGAACTCTTTCCGTTCGCAAAGAAAAGCTGTGCTGCGCCCAGAGTCGAGCAGATAAAAGCCGTTAAAATCAGCGATAAAAGTTTTTTCATAATGTAATCCCTCCAGAAAAAAACAGAGGAGTTTATAATTTTTCAGAAAAATGGAAAGTCGCTATACCTATAAAATAAAAAAACGTCAGAACGCCGCCGTATTTTTGACATAAATTCAAGCTATGCTATAAATATCGGTTTTTAGTGGGGTCTTTTTATGAGAGTGTTGATAATTTCAGATACTCACGGAAATTTGCCCAAGGATCTGGGGCCGGTCGCTTTTGATGCTATGCTGCACGCCGGCGATATCGGAGATCGGGCATTTTACGCACGGCTTGCC
>JAGAAT010000023.1 GCA_017615095.1 bacterium | reverse complement strand
TGAGATTTGATGTTCCAAAGACTCAAAACGGAGGAAAATATGCAGAAACAGATGAATAAAACGAAAGTTTATCTTGATACTTCGGTTTTAAGCTATTTAAAACAGGACGACAGCCCCGAGAGAACAGCTTCCACCTTGAAATTATGGGAAGATTTTAAGAGTAGGTCTGATCTCGAAATCTATCTTTCGGATGTTACGCTTACGGAAGTTTCAGAATGTTATGAGCCGAAGCGGACTTTTATGCAGAAGAAATTGAAAGAAATAGAGTTTACACTTCTTGAAAAAGATGAAGAAGCTGAAGAACTCGCAAATCAAATAATTGAACTCGGGATTCTCACACATAAAAGCCACGACGACTGCCTTCATATCGCCATAGCAGTTCTTGAAGGATGCAACTACATTGTCTCGTGGAATTTTAAGCATCTTGTGAACATCAAAACAATCAATGGAGTCAGAGCAATAACAAATTTGAAAGGTTTCAGACCGATAGACATCATAACTCCGGAAATGCTGATAAAAGGAGACGAAGATGAATAAGCCGGAAATATCAAAGGATTTCACGATTGACGACATTCACAAAATACGTGAATACAATTACGAAGAAACCAAAAATCTTACAGTTGCGGAACAGGCAGCTTATTACAAAGCAAAAGCTGAAGCATTCTTGAAAGAAGCGGGAATCACTCCGAAGTCAAAATCAGCCGACTAAAAAAAACAAATATCCATTTTCAGCAGCGGCTACGACAATGCTCATGGAACGCGAAACCCCTCCCAGTCTCTTTGTGACAGCTCCCCAAAGTTGAGGCAAGTTCACAGATTCCGCATAATTTTTTCAATCCAGGATGAATCCATGATTTCGAAAGCGAAGCATTTTTTGCCCAAATCTTTGAGCGATGCTACGATGTGATTGTATACGAATATGTTCGTTGTGTGAGGTAGGTCTTGTGGTAAAGCTCCGAATACCTGAAAGAAGAGCTGTAAAATTTGAATTTACGCGTTCTGGTATTTCTTATTTGTGTAGAACTGCTGGGCTATGCCGAGAAGGGTGTTGACGAGCCAGTAGAGCGTAAGTCCGCTGGGGAGCAGGAGCGAGATCCATACGAAGACTATCGGCATCGTGTACATCATTATTTTAGCCTGTTTGTTGTCGCCCTGCTGCGGAGAGAGCTTTGTCTGCAAAAGCATCAGAACTCCCAATAAAATCGGTATGATATAGAATGGGTCCTTTTCGGAAAGGTCTGTCAGCCAGAAGGGGAGGAAGGGTGCTCCGTAGAGCTCGACTGCGTTTTGGATCATGTAGTAGAGCGCGATGTAGACCGGCATCTGGATAAACATCGGGAAGCAGCCTCCGAGCGGGTTGATGCCCTCTTTCTGGTAGAGCAGCATCATCTCCTTGTTCAAAGTCTCCTTGTCGTTTTTGTACTTCTCCTGAAGTTCCTTCATTTTGGGCTGGATCGTGCGCATCTTGCTCATCGACTTGTAGCTTGCGTTGGAAAGCGGCCAGAGCAGGAGCTTGACGACGATAGTGAGAAGGATTATCGCGAGACCGTAGTTGCCGAGGAAGGAGTAGAAGAAGTTCAGGCAGAGCAGGAGCGGTTCGGCCAGGAACGAAGTCCAGCCGAAAGTGATGGTTTTTTCAAGTCCGTCAGCCTCTCTCTTCAGGATCTCGCGCTCTTTCGTGCCGTAGTAGACCGAAAATTCCCGGCTGACTGTCTCGCCGGGCATGATCTGGACTTTGTCTGCAAATGCGGTGAATGCCGAAAGGTTCTTGCCTGAATCGATCTGTCCGAAGGCGTTGAGAGGTTTGTCCGGCGAGATGACCGCGAAGATGAAGTAGCCGTAGTTCACGCCGATCCAGTTGACCCTGCTGCTCTCGCCGAGGAAGTCCGAAACGTCTCCCGAGTCGTCCATCTCCTCGAATGCGCCGCCCTCCTTCTGGGCGACGAGAGTGAACTTTTTGTTGTACGACGAGAGGATCTCTTTGTTTTCGAACTGCGATCTGAAGGCGATGCTCGGTATCCATTCGACCGGTGTTTCACCGTTGTTGGTGACGCTTTTCACGATCTTTACGTTGAAATCCCTGCCGAGCGAGATCTGTTTTCTTTCGGTTAAGGTTTCAGTGGCGTACCTGAAGGTCACCGAAGCTGGTGTCGAAGACTCGACTTCGTAGTCAGGTTCGCGGCTGAAGACGGAGCTCAGCTCGGGGAATGTACCGTCGCCGGCAAGACCTGCCGAAAGATCGACCGCCTTTGAAGCGTACTCCTCTTTGATGATGAGCGATTCGGTGATCTTTCCGCCCTTTGTCGTGTAGGAGAGCCTGAGCGAATCGTTCGAAATCGACCCCTTCTGCTCGGGAAAGCTCTCTGCCGGAGCTATCGCGTTCGTGTTTTCGGATAAAACAGCCTCCTGTTTCGTCGCGTTTGCCGCCGCTGCCGCAAGCCTTGCGTTTTCAGACTCCTGACGAGCCTTTTCAGCCTGTTCCTGACGCTGCTTTGCCGCCGCCGGATCGGGTTTCGGAGCAAAAAATTCGCTCCAGATGAACATTACGGCAACCGAAAGTATCATCGCGATTATAAAGTTTTTGTTGTTCATATCTTCTCCTTACTTTAAAGGGTCGTATCCGCAGTGCTTGTTGTATGGGTTGCAGCGCAGGATTCTGTAGATGGCGAGAAGCGAGCCTTTGACAGCGCCGTACTTTTCGAGAGCCTGGATCGCGTAAGTCGAGCAAGATGGGTAAAACCGGCAGCAGTTCCCGGTGAAAGGGGAGAGATAAGCCTTATAAAGTTTTACCAGGTATATTAGAAATCCTGCCATTGTACTTTTCCGCAAAAAACAAAAAATCTCTCTTGATCTCGCCGAAGCTGAGATCGCTGCGGCGCGGGATCACGACGATGTCAAGGCAGCGGGAAAATGCGTCGCGGTTGAGGCGGAAAACCTCTCGGATCCAGCGTTTCGTCCGGTTCCGCACGACAGCATTCCCTACCTTTTTGGTAACGATCACTCCCAAACGCATCCGGTCGGATTCGGCAAAATTGAAAACAATCAATCTGGTTTTGAAAACCGCCCCCTCCGACTTCATGCAGGAGTAATCGTGATTTTTTCTGATTTTGTCCTGTTTGGAAAACGAAAAATCCAAGAGAATCGCGCAGTTACTTTTCGTTAATCGTTACGGAGAGGATCTTTCTGCCTTTTTTTCTGCGAGCCTTGATGACCTTTCTGCCGTCTGCTGTTCTCATTCTTTTTCTGAAGCCGTGAGTTCTCTTTCTCGAGATGTTGCTCGGTTGATATGTTCTTTTCATAATTCCTCCTAAAAAAACATAGCCCTAAAAAAAACGTGAGACTCTATTCAAGAATTTATTTTTGTCAAATCTGCAAAATGAATTGACACTTATTCTGCTGAAAATATTATCTTGCGACACTTTTGGAGGTTGCTGTGAAGAAATTTTATATGATACCGCTTTTTTTGTTTTTCATGTGGGCGGCGCCGCTTTCCGCTCAGGACAAGCTTCCTGAAGGTGCGCTGAATGCTCTTCCTCCGGTTCCGGTCGTGGAACTCCCGGCGGATTACGACGAGCTCGTCAAAAAATCGAATGCAAACGAGATGGTCAAAAAGGTCGACAGAATAGTCGGAAATGCCGTTAGGAAGAGCCGTGTAGTTATTGAAAAACTCAATGATTTCATCTTTTTGCAGGTCGTTCCCAACTATGCCTACACCGATGAGGGCGGCGAGGAGCGTCTCGGTGAGGATCTTATGGCTATCCTCAACTCCAATGCTATGGAGGCGCCCAGAAATTCGCAGTTTATGACGCTTGACTACACAGAGATGCGTCTGGCTGGACTCCCGTTCAAAAAGCTGCTTGTCGATTCTCTTGTCCTGAAGGCGGAAAGCTTCGATCAGTCTATTTCGCTCACCTTTTTCATAAACGTGAACAAACTTACCAATATGGTTCTGAATTCGCTCGAGAACGTTAAGGATTTTTCCGTAGTCTTCAATCAGGCTGAGCGCTTTTACCGGGCAAAGGTCAAGGACAGCAAACTTCTCTATTTTGTCCGCATCCCGAACATCGCCTACGAGATAGTCTATACCGGCGAAATGTATGAAGTCGTTATCTCGAAGAGCATAAAGGAGGCGCTTTTCCTTAAAGATGTCCTTGCCCAGACGGAGCGTGAAATCGAAAAGAACAAAAATCTCACCTTCGACGGCAGATATATAAAAGGAAAGGAGCAGAGCGGCATCTCCATCGATCTGTGGTTCCTTGCAGACAAGTGCGGCTACGATCTCCAGAAGGGCGTCGGGCTCGTCAGAAAGGCGCTCAAGGGTGAGCCGGTCAGGGTCTGGGGCAGCGAAAAGGAGTCGAAATGAGCCTCTGTTCCCACTGCGGCGCTAAAAACGTCAACAATTTTTACTGCAAAGGCTGCGGAAGACCGCTCACGCCGGAAAAAAAAGATCCTGAACATGTCGAGCGTGGTGAAAGCTCCATGTTCTGGTGCGAAGTCGAGGGCGTTATCGAGAGCGTCTTGAAAAATTCGGCTTTGGAAGCTCATTCTGCACCGGAGGAGGCGGCGTTCGACCTTGCCGGTATTTCGAGGATCAGCGGCATCCATCTGGTCGGGAACAGTCAGTGGCGCGAGATCTCTCCGAAGGCTGAGGGCGGATGCTTTTTCAGCGAGATCGCGGCTGTTTACATCTTTTCATTCATCGTGTCGATCGCCCTTATCCTTATTTTAGGAGACTCAGTGCCGCAGCTTCCCTTCAAGGCGTTCGGCGGCTCCTTCATACTTTTTTCGTTTGTTTCGCTCTTCGTCTTCCCGGTTGTCAGGGGCGTTACTCCGGTCGCGTTCTACGCAAGGCGCAGCGCACCGTTCATTCCCGAGGCGGGAAGTGAAAACAAAAGGTCGCTCAAGGATGACGCCGCTTCTGCATTCATGTTTTTTCTCTATTCCGTTTTTTATATCACTCTGATCCCCTTTGCAGTCGGTCTAATAAACCTTTCCAAACAGGAAAAATACAGACCGTTCCCGCTGGTCCTGACGAAGATCAACTATCTGGAAAAGGTCGAAGAATAGACTGCGGCAGCCGGTGAGACTGCCGCGATGGATATCTCTACATGAAATCGTCGTACGAGGTCTTCTTGCTCTTGAGCATCTTTTTGAGCTTGATGACCGCCTTAGCTTCGATCTGGCGGATCCTTTCACGGGTAACGCCCATATCCTTTCCGACCTCTTCGAGTGTGAAGGTCTCGGTTTCGCCGATGCCGAATCTCATCCTGATGACCTTCTCCTCTCTCGGAGTCAGACCGTGGAAGAGCTCGCGGATGATCTCTGCCATGTTCTGCTTTGCGGTGTAGTCTTCGGGACTGAGGGTCTTCGGATCCTCGACGAAATCCTGAAGCTGGCTGTCTTCGTCTTCACCGATCGGGGTCTCGAGCGAAACGGTCTCTCTCGCGCTGCGCCAAACCTTTCTGATCTTGTCTTCCGGCATGTTCATCTGCTTTGCGACATCCGCGATGCAGGGCTCGATACCGGTTTTGTTGGTCATCTCCTTGATTGTTTTGTTGATCTTGTTCATCATCTCGATCATGTGGACGGGGATACGGATCGTTCTGCCCTGATCTGCGATGGCGCGGGTTATCGACTGGCGGATCCACCATGTCGCGTAGGTTGAGAACTTGAATCCGCGCTCGTACTCGAACTTGTCGACTGCCTTGATCAGACCGATGTTGCCTTCGCAGATGACATCCTTGAAGTCCAGTCCGCGGTTGTTGTACTTTTTCGCGATGCTGACGACAAGACGGAGGTTCGCCTGGATAAGTTTGTTCTTGGCGAGTCTTACGCTCTCTTCTGCGTCGCGGAGGCGCTTCGAGAAGTTTTTGAGCTCGTCGATCGAGAGGCTGATAGTCTCCTCAAGACGTCTGAGCTTGAGTTTGTCGCTGTTGATGATTTTGTATTTTTCGTTGATGTGGGCGAGCTTCTGGTCGGCGACAGGGAAGTCCGATTTGTTGCGGTTCGCGATGATCTGCCCCATCTTTTCGAAGGACATCCCCATATCCTCTTCGGTAAGGCGGATGCTGTTCTGGTGAAGTTTCGCCTCGTCCTCCTTGGCTCTGACGATCTTGCAGAGCGTCGTGATAAAGCTCTTGCTCAGCTTCATGTCAACGACGACTATCTTTATCATAGCCTCGTTTATCGCCGCCAGATCCCTTTCGAACTCGTGCTTTTCCTTCGCGGAGAGATCCTTGTGTGATGCGATGTAGTTGAGGATGCTGTTCTTTTCGGTGTTTTTGCTCTTCAGATTTTCGACGCATGTAGCCGTGGTCGAGATCAGATCGAGTGTCTTTTCCGAAAATTCCGGGCTGTACGAGATCGGCTTGGCCGGCTTTTTGACCTTTGCGGGCTCGCGCTCGTCGCCGTCGTTCTCGGCATCAAGATCATCGTCGAGATCGTCGTCGTCGCTGTTCTCGGCATCGACACTGTCATCATCGTAGTCGTCTCTCTCGGAGTCGTCGTCATCGCTGTCTTCGCTGTCAACGTTGAAGTCATCCTGCTCGCGGACAACATCCTTGATATTGAGCTGACCGAGACGGACCTTGTCCGGGATCTCGACTATCGCGTGGAAAGTCGGGACGAAGCCGAGAAGAAGGCTGACGATCTGTTTTTCTCCCTTTTCGATCTCCTTGGAAATCTTCTGCTCGCCCTCCTTGTCGAGAAGCTCAACCGCGCCGATAGTCTGCATGTACATCCTGAGCGGATCCTTACGGCTCCTGTCGTGCGAGATCTGCGATTTGCGCTGAAGTATCGCCTCGGCAGGGTCGAGCGCACGGACTTCGGTCTCGTCGGCAACCTGCTGCTGTTGCTTGTCGATGACATCGATCCCGAATTCATCAAGGTTCGAAAAGATGCTCTCCATATCGCTGACATCGAACCCCGGCTCGTTGCCGATCATGTCGTTGATATCCTCGATCTGGACGTTCTTTTCGTTCGTCTTTTCCGCATTTATCAAGACATTCTCAACGATCCTTGCAACAGATTCGTTGGGAATCTTGCCCTCCTTCACATTCTGCTGAAACTTGTCTGCAACCTCGGTCGAGAGGTTTACCTTCGAGTCGGCATCCTCAAGCTGCTCCGGCTGCTTGGTCTCCTCTGCGGCGAGTGCGTTTATTTCAGCATCAAGCTGCGCCATCATCGCGATGATCGACCTGTTTTTCTTCAAAAAAAGTGCGTTTCTCATCTGTAACCTCACTGGTTGGTAGGTAATGATTCGATTTGATTGTTCTTTATTATCTTTTTCAGCTTGTTGTTCTTTTCGATTATCTCCTTGATCACGCGGCGGGCCTCGGGAGAGTCGTCTTCGTAGAGCTTTTTAAGCAGGATATTGTGCTCGTCAAGTTCCGTCGCTGCGACCGCGCGGTCGAAAAAACGCTCGATGAAATCAAAGCTCTTCCCGTCGAACTCATTGGCTATCCTGCCTGATTTGTCAAGTATTTCGCGGACATCGGCGTAATCGCCGCCCTCGTCGTGGATCCGCAGGATAAGGTCGTAAATATCGCCGAGATCGTTGGCTATGAAGCTGTTTTTTACCGTTTCAAGGGCGTTCACGAGCTCCTCTGCGACCGTTGCAAGGTAGAGGATCCGTTTCAGCCTTCCGGTTCTTTCGTCGTCCGGTCCTCCGCTCTTTTTCAAGGTACCTTTTTCAGCCTTTGCGAGCAGACCTTTCGTGTCGACCGGTCTTGAGATCCTGATCTCGCTCTGGGTCTTTGCCCTGACGTAGCGCGAGTAGTGTTCGAATTTTACTCTCGGCAGGCGTTTGAGCAGTTCGCGGATCCCGGCTTCGAT
>JAGAAT010000022.1 GCA_017615095.1 bacterium | reverse complement strand
GTCGAAACGAGGATCTGCCGTGCCTCATACGAAGCGAAAAAGAACGGTGCCTGGACGGATGATTCGGGTGCCGGCTTCTGGTGGCTGCGTTCTCCTGGCAACAATCCGAATTTCGTCGAAAACATCTCCACCAGCGGCGAAGTGAACAGCGGGCGCAATGCCGGGTTCGTCGATGCTCTTGTCCGCCCCGCGGTCTGGGTCTCTCTGGATTAGTTTCAGGCAAAAAAAAAGGCTCCGAACGGAGCCGATTTTTGGTAGGTTTGTCGTAAAGGTTAGTAATCCCCGCCTCTCTTTTTTACGAAAAAAAATGAAAACAGTGTGATTTTTTATCCGGAACGGATCAGTCAAGCTGGAACCAGTAGATGTAATCCTGCGAATAGTTGTTGATTATGACGTTGTGGATCACGACGTTATACTTCAGACCTGTCCTTACGCCGGTAGTCCTCCAGCGAAGGTTGTTCGGGACGCCGTATCCGTCATTGTCAAACTGCAAGTCTTTGATTTGATAGACTTTATTTTCTGTTTCAGATGTTATGGCAATCGAAGCCGAAGAGAAGTCTACGGCTGAGTTGCTCCACTTGCTGAATTTGTTGGAAATTACGGTAAAGGACATCATCACGCTGTCGTCGTAGAGCTCTTTCGGGTAGTTTTCGAAAGGGTAGGCGACGAATTCGATGTCGCTGTCCGAGATGTCCTGCTGTGCGCCGCCGATGACGTGTACTGCGGCTCCGAGCGTGAATGTCTCTGCACCGTACTGTCCTGCGCCGACCCCTTCACTCCTGCCGTAGGAGATGTCTGCGAGCCACGGGTCGAGGAACCATCTGCGGTGACCGAGTTCGTCAACGTTTTTTTCGATCATGAAGCCGTCAACTATCTTTGCGTCATCGGTTTCGGCCTGGTAATTCGCCATCATTATGTGGATGTTGCTGGAACTACAGCCGTCCAGGGCGTCCTGCGAATAGCATTTCCACGAGCTGTCCGGGTAGTGGCTGAGTTTCTGGTTCGCCGCGATGACGAGCGAACATTCGGCAACGATGTCGTCGAATTCGTCGGTATAGACGACCGGCGGGAGTTTGTGGATCGCCCTGAGGTAGTTGAGGCGTTCCAGAACGATGTTTTTCGTCCCTTCGCTCGGGTATCCGGCTGTGCATTGGGCAATGTTCGGATCAGATTCGTAGACAGGGAAGTCTCCGCCGGAATCGCCCGTGTCTGACGGTTCCGAGTCTCCGGTGTCGGCCGGCTCCGAGTCACCGGAATCACCCGTGTCGGCAGGTCCGCCGCTGTCGGAAGAGTCACCGGAATCGCCTGTGTCGGTCGGCTCTCCGCTGTCGGAAGAGTCGCCTGAATCCGCAGAATCTCCGTCCGGCTCTTCGTCCTCGTCCTGGTTGCCGGTCGAACCTCCGCCTATCCCGCCGGAAGAGCCTCCGCCGCCTGGTTTTTGTGCATCGTCGGGCCGGTCGACGTGTTCGACGTCGTTGTCGGTGCTGCCCGGCGTATTGCCGTCGTAGTCGTTCCCGCTGTCACCGTAAAAGTTATCGTCTCCGCTGCCTCCGCAGGCCGCGAAAAGAGTTGAAATCAAAAGAATAACAAGAAATTTTGCTGTTTTCATATATCACCTCCAGCCAATGACCAGACAGTTTACTTGAAAAGCGCCTGAAAAAAAGTAAAACCCGAAGGTTGTATGTTCTTTTTCGGATGTATTTTATATATTGGTATAGATGGAGGTCAAAATGCTTAAGCGAGCGGCTTGGGCGCTTTTTTTGTCGCTTTTTGTTATGTCACTTTCTGCTGCCGAACCGAAACCGGTCCTCGGACAGTTGGTAGAAAGAGAGGACGGCAGACTTTATGACACGTTTTACTATCACATGAATCTGGGACCGCAGTTCCTGCTTCAGCTTTATGATCAGATCGCGATCCCGCACAGTGTAAACCTTAAAATGCTTGATGCTGTCGAGTTCAACGGCATCAAAATTGCCGATATGCTCGGCGAAGTCACATACGATCAGGATAATTACAGGGCTTTCCGGATCGCGCTCGACAAGTCAGACAGAGCGAACTGGATGCAGGTCAGGAACCTTCTCGCGGCGAAAAACGTTGCTGCGTGGCCGGTTTTGACATACTACGCTCCGGATCATCTGATCGTTCTCGACGGAACGATGAGGATCCACTTCTACGAGTCCACTCCTGTTGAAGAGCAGTACAGGATCATGGACATGTTCAACCTGAAGGTGGTCGAAGTCGTTGACGACAACTTCTATTCGGTCGAGCTTCCGGTCGGTGTAGATCCCTTTGCCTTCGCGAACATGCTCTACGAGCGCAGGCTTGTCCACTGGGCACAGCCGAACTGGCCGTGGTTCTACAACGAGAGAAAGGTGACTCCGAACGATCCCTATTTTTCGAGCCAGTGGCACCTTACGCAGATCAATTCACCGTCTGCATGGGATACAGAGACAGGCGAGGGAAATGATAATGTCAGGATCGCCATCATCGACAGCGGCGTCGATCTGACCCACCCCGATCTGAACGTTCTCGCGAATCTCGGTATCGACCTTGTCGGAAATACGGGCGGCGCTCCGATGACAAGCCAGGACGACCATGAATCCGTTCCGCACGGAACTGCCTGCGCAGGTCTTGCTGCTGCGAAGACAAACAACGGGATCGGTGTTGCAGGATCATGCTGGGGCTGTCCGATCATCCCGATCAGATTCCTTTCGACATACCAGTCCGGCGATACCTACAAGGCTATCAAACACGCAGTCGATAACGGCGCCTGGGTCGTAAACAACAGCTGGGGCTGCCAGGACTCCAACAACTACGGAGGCTGCACGACATGCCCGGCAGACAACAGCAGTTCGCAGGGTATCACTTACGGTATTTCGAACGGCCGCGGCGGCAAGGGCACCATCTTTTTGTGGGCTGCGGGAAACTCTCACTGCCCGACATCCAACCAGGCATTTTTAAAGGATAACAACATGCTGACGGTCAGCGCTCTCGAGTCGAACGGCAGTATGGCAAGCTACTCGAACTACGGTGCCGAGGTAGATATCAGCGCCGGCGCCGGTGCTGCGACTACCGATATCCAGGGCAACCAGTACGGCTATGCGTGCAACTCCTACAACTGCCTCGGAAGCCTTGACAGCAACGGCGACTACACGAGCGGATTCAGCGGAACGAGTGCGGCTACGCCTGTTGCGGCTGGAGCTGTAGCTCTTATGCTCGCGGGTGCTCCGGAACTCAGCTTCTCGGGTGCGATGAACTGCGTAAAGTCCTCAGCGTTCAAAACGACAAAGAGCTGCTCCGAAGGCGGCTGGACGACTCAGTCCGACGAGTGGCTTGCGAGCGGTTCGGCTGAACATTCACCCTGCTTCGGCTTCGGTGTCGTCGATGCGAACGCAATGCTTGTCGGTGCCAAAAACGGGACGTGCGGAGCCTGCATCTCGACGGCAAAGATCGACGGATGTTACGACGAATACAACGGCAAGGATGACGACTGCAGCGGTACGGTCGATGACGACTGCGCAAGCGGCGGAAACGGACGTGCCGGATCGGCGTGCAGCGAAGCATCCGACTGCATCAACACTGCTGCGAATCCTGTCTGCCTCACCGGAGAGGGCTGGAACGGCGGTTACTGCTCTGCCAACTGCAACTCGAATACCGACTGCTACAACGGCACGAGCAAGGTCGAATGTTATGAAGGTCACTGCATCGCGAAGTGCTCCTACAACACTGTCAGAGAGGGTTATTCCTGCATCGCCCAGAAGATACTGCCTTCCGGAACTGTTGCGACCGCGAACTGCGGAAACGGCGTCAAGGAGGAGGGCGAGGTCTGCGACGGCGGTACGAAGACATGCCACAGCATCGACAGCAACTTCACGGACGGTTATGCAATGTGCAGAGCTGACTGCCGCGGCTACGACACCTCGACATGCTCGGGCGGAGGCGGATCACTTTGCGGCAACAAGAATGTCGATACGGGCGAGGTCTGCGACTCCGAAACTATTCCCTGCAAGATGCTTGCGGGTGCTCCTGAGGGCGGAAACGCGAAGTGCGCCAGCGACTGCCTCAGCTGGGATCGTTCAAGCTGCTACGATCCGGGTAACGGCGGCGGAAGCGGCGGCAACGAAGGCGGAAGCGGTAGCAGCGGAGACCATGCGAACTGCGGAAACGGTTACGTCGATCCGGGAGAGCAGTGCGATGACGGCAACAGAATGGACGGCGACGGCTGTTCACAGTACTGCATGTTCGAAAACGGTAACGGAAATTCAACCAAAAAGAAATCCTCCGGCTGCTCTGCTCTGATCCTTTGATTTTAGTCCCCGATTTTAATCTACAATAAACTCAAACAGGAGAAAACATGAAAAAATCCGACACCTTACATCTTTATTTGGCTGTTGTGCTGCTTTTTGCGCTTTTGCTCGTCTCTTGCGGCGGAGATTCAAAAAATGATGGATCCGACGGCGATGCTCCTGAGTCCGACAATGATGCGGTTCCGGCTTATGACGGCGATGATGAGACTCCGGCAGATGACGATCCCGGACTTGACGCAAATACTCCCAGTGAAGAGTTCTCAGAAGGTCCGTACGGTACTGAGTTCGGTGATATCGCAGGAGATTTCACGCTTCCGACAGAGGATGGCGATTGGAATTTCGCGTCGAACTACACTCACGATGACAGCTACATTTTCGTCATCTACAGAGCCGGTTCGATGAACAGCGACAACAAGATGTGGTCTACTCCGCTGATGAACCTGTTTGACGCTTCACCGATGAATGTTCACTATTTTTTCGCGGTTTACACGGACAAAAGCGATACCTTCGAGACGAAAATCGCCGAAATCAGAGAGAATATCGAAGAGGCTGCCGATGTGACGGGCAACGTTGAACTCCGCAAACGTATCCACATCGTTTCGAAGCCGCTTGCCGGGATCGACTGCTGGCTCAGCGATTGGGCTAAAGAAAATAGCAGCGTTTTCCTCGGTATCGACCGTTTCCAGAGGCTCCGCGCAGGAGGTTCTTTCGCGAGCTGGCAGTCTTCGACCGACCCGATGATCGAAAACATAATGAAGGAGGCCGAATACTACAACTACGAATGGGAACTTGAGGGCTTTTTGAGCGAAAACGAACAAAAAACCAAAAAAATCAAAGGGCTTGAAGGTGTTCCTTTCGAGACCGAGGGGTGGACGAAAAACATATACTTCAACGTCGATTTTGATGATTTCGACGGCAACGGTTCGCTTTACATACTCTTTGAACAGCTTTGCGGCAATCCGGCGGACTGCGAGTGGGACAGACTCGAACGTCTTTTCCTCTGCGGCGACGGTGAAGAGGAGTGCTCGATCGAAATCGGCCGCTGGATAACCACCTACGGCAGAAGCGGAAAGTGGCTTACCGACATCTCTCCGCTGATCCCGATGCTTTCGGGCAGACAGAACGCGAAGCTCAGGCTGACTGTCGACGGCGACAACTACGTCAACAACCTGGATTTCCTCTATATTGCTGACGATACGGAACAACCGTCTGAAATAATAAGGCTTTACCACCAGACAGAGCAGTTCACGGAAGAGTACAACGACAAGTTCGAGACTCTGAACTTTGAACTTACGGATGTGAAAAGTGCCAAAATTTATGCCTTTATCACCGGTCACGGAAACGGCTCGGAGCAGGCTAACTGCGCTGAATTCTGCCCGTTCGAATCGATTTTCAGCGTAAACGGGAACGACTTTCAGTTCGACTTTGCCAACGCGGGAACTTCAAAAGGATGCTACAAAATGGTAACTGACGGCGTAGTCCCGAATCAGTACGGTTCCTGGCCCTACGGAAGAGCAGGCTGGTGCCCTGGTCTGGATGTCAAGCTGATCGAGTTCGATGTCACCGATTCACTTGTCAGCGGCGAGAACACCTTTGATTATTCGGCACTTCTCGACGGAAAGACCTATTCGCCGGTCGTTACGAATCCCGACGGTTACCGTGCCGAAATATACCTTTCGAGCTATCTTGTTATCTGGAAGAATTAGTTCTTAGATTTTGTCGTAAAGATCGTAAAAATCACCTGGCTGCGGCCCTTCATCGTATTTTCTGAGCCACTCCTGATACTTTTCAGTATCCTTTAAAAGAGCTGTGATTTCAGCCATTTGCTTTTTGAAACGGGGCATACGTTTGTTGTCGAGCTGAGGGGTGGCTATCATCTTGATTTTAAGCGGGTTGAGCCAGTTCCCCTGCGGGTTCTTGATCCCGAAATGGAGGTGCGGTCCCGTGCTTCTGCCTGTATTCCCGACCGAAGCGATCCTCTGACGCGCTGAAACAGCCGTGCCGACACTGACGTTGTATCCGTTCAGGTGGAGATAGTAGGTTTTCGTGTTGTCTGCGTGGTTTATCGTCACCTGCTTGCCGCCGAGCGGAGTCTGCTTGACTTCGATGACTTTGCCGGGAGCGACTGCATAGACCGGCGTTCCGACCGGTGCGCCGTAATCGACACCGTGGTGCTGCGTCATCTTTCCCGTTATCGGGTGACGCCTCATGCCGAACGGACTCGTGATGCGTATCGTATCGAGCGGGAGCCTCATGGCGCTGGGGATCAGAGCCTTACCGGTGACGGTGTAGTGCGCGTTGAATGCCGATTTGGGCTCCTCGTCTTCGTAGCGGAACGCCTCGTGAAAGCCTGCCTGCCTGCCTTCGTAGGAGGCGTAAAGCACCTTCGAGCCGGGGACCTGCCTGTTCTGGTAATATTTGTCTTCGACCAGTATGCGGTACCTGTCACCGCGTCTTGCATCAGTGCTGAAGCTGACGATGCACTCAAGAATGCCGACCGTGACGGCGCGGATGTTCCGTGTTACGTCGTCTCTGCGGACGAGCGATTCGTTCAGCGAAGATTCGATAGAACCCTCGATTATGCGGAACCGGCGCTCTGTCGGGAGCGTTTTTGATGTGTATTTCAGCTTGTTTTCGACCGGATCGCGCTTCAGGATATGGAAAGTTACAATGTCGGGATAGTAGACGAATTCCTCGATGTTGCCGTCCTTATCGAACTTCACTTTGAAGTCCTCGCCAGCCTTGATCTGTGTCAGATCGACATCGTATCTGATCGCGTTGCTTATCTCCATCGCGTGTTTGAGCTGGAGCCCAGGAACCTTGAGCAAAGCCTCTTCGATACCCTTTTTAGGAAGGATCTTGCCGTGCAGATAGCCCTCGCTGTCTGCATTCGAATCATCCTTTACGATAACCTCCTCCTTGGTGTTTGGAACATCCTGCGACTCTTCGATATCGTCTTCGTTCTTTGACGCCTTGATCGACTCCGGAGCGGCCTCGGCAACACCCTCTTCAGCCGCAGGTTCTTCGGTCTTTTCCGGTTTTGCAGGTGCGGTCACGGCTGCCTTTTCCGGCTTTTGTGCGGGCTGCGCGACTTCTGCAGCCGCAGGTTTTTTTGTGTCAGAAGGTCCCGCTTTTGCAGTCTCAGCAGCACTTTCTGACTCGTCTCCGGCTGATTCCGAATGGATTTTTGCAAAGAGGATTATTGCTGCAAGGAGCAGCGCGACTATAAGCAGAAATATAGACGAAAGCTTGTTTTGACGGCGTGAATCCATCTCTTCTCCTGTTATTTGCTGAACTTTTCCCTAAGCGCCTTTTCGACGTTCGGCGTTACGAACTGTGAAAGGTAGGAGCCGTTTTTCCCGGCGATCTCCTTCACGAGGCTTGACGATAGGAACGAAAACTTGTCTGAGGTCATAAAGAAGACCGATTCGATCTTCGGCTGAGTCGCACGGTAGGCAGACGCCAGCTGGAATTCGAACTCAAAGTCGGTGACTGTCCTGACCCCGCGGATCACCGTGAAGATGTTAAGCCGCTCGGCGTAGTCGACAAGAAGGTCGTTGAAGACTGTTACGATCACGCGGTCGTCGCCTCTGAAAATCTCCTCGATCTGCTCTTGGCGCTCCCTTTCGGTGAAGAGCGAGCTCTTGGTTTTGTTCCTGCCGATCGCGATGTACACCGTATCGAAGATTTTGAGAGCCCGCGAAACTATATCCATGTGCCCCAGGGTGAACGGGTCGAAGCTTCCGGGATATATTGCCGATTTTGACATTTGAACTGCGCCGGGACTGTTATTTGTCTGCCTTTTCCGCAGGAGTCCCAGGATTAGCCTCTGCCGGAGCCTGTTTGGGAGCTTCGCTGCTCTTCATTTTTGTGTTGACCTCGTTGAAGAGCTTGAATGCCTTTTTGTAGTATTCGTTCGTTTTGGGCAGAATCTTCATGATCTCGTTGAGACGGTCGACAGCTGCCTTCGGATCCTCGTCCTTCAAAACTTTTGCTTCGTTGTAAAGATCCTTCGCTCTTTCTTCCTGTGCGTCGGGATCGTTCCCCTCCAGCTCTTCGACAGTCACGTTTTTCATCTGTCTGCCCTGCGGCATACTCTGTTTGATGTGGTATACTTCATCCTCGACCATCCTTTTTTCGTAGGGGTCGTCTACCTTTTTGATGTATGCGTTGAAGTAGGGCAGAGCCTTTGCTGCCTCTTCGCGCTCTTTATAGATGTAGCCTATCTTTTTCAGTGCTTCTAAATTTGTTTTGTCGTTGCGGACTGTCTTTTTGAAGAAGGCGAGAGCCTTGTCGAGCTGACCCTTCTCGTAGTAGATGTCTCCGATCCTGAACGCAGCCTCTTTGTTGCCGTTCTTGTCGGCGAGAAGGAGGTACTTCAGCGCGTCGTTCCTCTTGTCGAGCTGCAGGAAGCTTTCGCCGATCTCGAAGTAAGCCTCGCGGAGAAGGTTCTTCGAAGTGATCTTCTTGAAGTAGTTGAGCGCTTCACGGTAATCATCCAGATTTTTGTGGATGATGCCTTTTACGAGAAGAAGGCTCTGGTTCGACGGCTCTATCTTTTCGGCTGCTTCGATCTTTTCCATAGCGCCTTTGAAATCACCCTGCTTCGAGAGGATCCTTGCGTAGAGCATGTAGTTGTCAAAGTTGTTCATATCCAGAGTGACGGCTCTGTTGACCTCTTCTGCTGCCTCTTCGTACTTCTTCTGCTGATAGAGGATGCGGGCTTTGAGGTAGTATACCGTGTAGTTCTGGTTGTTGTAGAGCAGCGCCTTGTTGACGTATTTGATTGCTTCGTCGAACCTTTTCAGATGGAAGGTCGCGTTGGCAAGTGAAACCAGACTCTTGTACATGCGCTTTTCGTTGTAGTCTCTCGATTCGAGAAGCGTGATGACCGAGTTCCACTTTTTCTCCTTTTCAAGCGATTCTGCATAGGCCTGGAGATATTCATAGCGTTTCGGGTCGGACCTGTGGGCGCGGGCAAACATCTCTGAAGCCTCGATGTACTTCTGGCTGTCGATAAGGAAACGGCCGTAGTAGTACCAGACCCTTTCGTCGCCGTCAGTATTCTTCTGAACGGCGGATTTGAAGTACTGCGCAGCCTGCTTGTAGTTTGCCTCTGCGTGCTCGAGGATACCCATTACCATGAAATAGGAGTAGTTGTTCTGATTCAGCTTTTCCAGGGTCTTTGCTATCGGTTTGATCTCGTCGATCCTGTTGAGGTCGAGGAGGATCACGCTGTTTGCGATGTATGGTTCGATGTATGACGGATCAGCCTTGATCGCCGCGTCGTTGAGCTTCATTGCCATGACTTTGTCTTCGACGTTGTAGTAGATCCTTGCGATCCTGGTGAGAAGTTCCGGATTCTTGATCGACGGGATATCAAGCTTTGCCAGCTCGAGGTAGATCTTGTCGCTCTGTTCGAGAAGGACGTAGATCTCGGTCTTTCCGACTATCGCCCTCGGGTATCTCGGGTCGATCGCCAGAGCCTTGTCGTAGTATTCCTGAGCCTTGCTTGCGTTGTGCTCCTGAACGTAGAAATCGGCAACGATCGTGATCGTCTCGACATCGTTGCGGTTGATTTCAAGAGCTTTTTCGTAGTTTTTGATAGCCTCGTCATGTTCGTTTCTCTTCTGGGCGAGCTGGGCCAGCATCTTGTAGTAGTCTATTTTGAGGAAATCTTCTGATCTCGCTATGATGTTCGGATCAACGCTCTTCAGGAAGGTATTCGCCTCTTCGATTTTTGCATCACTGTTCATAAGGATCTTTGCTTTGAGCAGGTATGCCTTGATGTAGTTCGGAGTCGCCGAAATGATCGTGTTGAGGAACGCAAGTGCCGCCTGAGCGTCGCCGTTGTCGTATTTGATGTTCGCCAGAGCGTACATGATCTTCGTGCTCTGCTTGTTCTCCTGTACGGTAAGTCCTTTGTTGAAGAAGGATTCGGCGTTTTTCAAATCGTTCTTGCCCTGAGCCAGCAGCCCGAGGATGTAGAAGATCTCGGGATCGTTCCTGTCGGTGAAGGGCTGAAGTATCTCGGCAGCCTTGTCGTAATCCTTCTGTTCGTAAAGATAGAGGGCTTTTGCCTTGTTGAGGTCGATATTTTTAGGATCCTTCTTGAGTGCGATATCGGTCTTTACTGCGATATCCGACGAGGATTCGATACGCTTGTTGTAGGAGATGAGCAGGTTGAGCTTGATCTGTCCGTCGAGTCCGACAGCACTCGGAGCCGAGTCTTCGGGGCGCAGATACTGCTTCAAAACGTTGATGCTGTTCATGTAGCTGTCCGGCATATCCTGATCCAGAGCGGCGCGGACATCCGCAAGAGTTCCCGTGTTCTGGGCAAACGATTCGTTGATGTTTTCGAGGATATCCGTCTGTTCGTGCATTCTGCTCTTTCCGAAGAACCAGTATCCGCCGACTGCCAGCAGAGCGATTATTGCAACTGAGGCAACGCCGATGACGATCTTGGCGACCATCGGGTTTGCACCGCCTGTCGTAGGCGTGATCTTCTTTTGGACGGGATTTTCGGAGACTTCGCGCATATCTTCAGGAACAAATGTGTGCTCGACTGTCGTGCTGGTGACCTCGTGTTCGTCCTTTTCCTCGCTGATGACGAAGTCGTCCTGAACGATCGCCGTACCCTCTTCAAAAAGATCGTCGGAGATAAGATCGCTCTTGTCTACCGAAAGGTCGTCGGCTGCCTTGGCGGGACCTTTCCCGTCCTCGCCGAAGAGATCCTCCAGAAATTCATCCTTTATATCGCTCTGAGGTTTCGGAGTTGAACCTGCCCCGCCGAAAAGGTCATCGGATTCTCCTTCGAACAGGTCCTTGTTCCCGTCGGGCGCGAAGGGGTCTGCGAACGGGTCGTCGTTTTGACTTTTTCCAGAGTCGAAAAGATCGTCGCCGTCCGACGCTCCTCCCGCTTTGTTGTCTTCGAGCGAAAACTCGCCGGGAGCCTTTTTGACGTTGAGTCCGCCTTCCAGATTGCTGTCGGAGAACTCGTTCGCGTTGGAGATCTCGTCGCTCGAGGTCTGGATATCTATCTTCTCGTGGGTGTCAGCCTTGCCCAGACCATCGGCGTTGTTGATGATGTCGTCCAGGCTGAGGTTTTCATCGTTGCCGAAGAGCGGATCTTCCGCATCGTCCGATTTTGTGTTTAAAATAGAGTCCAGACTGCTCTTTGCCTTCTCTGCCGTAAAGCCGTCTCCTGTGTTTGAAGCGGGTGCTTCCGGTTCGTCAAGCCCGGTTGTGAAGGTCGCATTCGAGGCAAAAAGATCGTCGCCGTTCGAAGTGTCCGGAGTCGCCTCTGTGTCTTTGAAGAGATCGGATCCGTCGTTCTGTTTTGCCGCTTCCTGAGGCTCTGCCGTGCCTTGAGATCCGTTTTGAACCTTTTGTTCAAGCTCTGCCGGCTGTTCCTCCTCGTCTTTGTGAGCCGGATCCTTTTTGACGCGGTATTTTGTCTGACAGACTGAACACTTTACCAAAAGACCCTTTTCCGGAACCCTTGAATCATCGATTTTGTAAACCGTTTTGCAGTGAGGACATGTGATTTTCATAGTTAAAACCCTTTGTCAAGTTGTGTAATCTACATTGTAACGCTTTTCAAAAAACTCGAGTTCCCGAAGCCTGTGCTGAGATCGACTCCCTCCGCGAGTCTTCTTTTTGCACATTCTTTCAAAAACTCTGAGATCTTTTCCCGGGCCGTGATGCGGATCTTTCCGTCATCAGTGAGCCCTATATAACCAAAACTGCCGAATATTTTCAATAAATCAAACAGGTTGTCTCTGTTTATGCCGATCGCGCCTGTAATTTCGGCGACAAATGTCTCTTCAGGATCTTCGAGGATAGTCTCTTTGTCCTGAAGGGCGAAGCGGAATGCAAGCGAAAGGAGCTCTACATGCTGCCGGCTGTAGCGGGAGAGAGGTTCGATCCCGTCGTAGAGCCTTGCCGAGTTGCGGACGAACATCCTGAATGCCGCATCGGCGTTCTTTGCAAGAAAGTCAGATGCCTCTGCCTGATCCATCGTCTCGAGCTGCGTTTCACGACCGGCTACTGCTGAATAGGGGGAGGGTCTCCGGAAGAGGCAGCACTCTTCGCCGAAACAGTCGCCTTCGGAGAGGGTATAGCTCTCGCCGCGCGTCTCGATCTTTACAGCTCCGCTCCTGATGAGAAAAAGCGAATCCGAAAAGATCCCTTCGCGGACTATCGACTCTCCTGGATGAAAGACTTTCAGCATAGGCGGCTACTCTCCGGTTTTTTCATCTGTTTCTGTTTTGTCTTCACGGGGGCTGCCGGCTATGAAACAGCCGCAGTTATCGACCTTTTTTATAAACTCGCGGAAGTTGTGAAGAGCCGTTCCGGAGATCGAATGTTCGATTTTACATGCCGTATCGCTGGCCTCGGTCTCGTCAAGGCTGAGGATATCCTTGAAGAAATGGCTGAACAGCACATGTCTTTCGCGGATATCTGCGGCGATTTCGTGACCGGTGTCGGTCAGGGTGATGTTGCCGTTCATCCTGTGAACAATAAGCCCCTTGCGCGTCAGAAGCTGCAAAGCGCGGGTGACGGTCGCCCGCTTTACGCCGAAGTTGTCTGCGAGATCCATGTTCCTGACTTCGCGTTTAGTCTCCAGAAGCTCGAGGATCGCCTCGAGATAATCCTCCTGGGTCTCGGTCAGCTTTTGTTCTTTCGTGTTAATCGTTTCCATGTTTTACCCGATAAATGGCTACAGCCCTTTCGACTAAAAGCTGTGCTAGTTTGCATTTCGTTATGTTTTTGAACTCTTCGGTCGAATTTTCCGTGATGAAAAGGACCGAATTGCTTTCGGAGCCGAATGGCGAAAAGTCGTCCGAGACTCTGTTGGCAACGATGAGATCGAGTTTTTTCCTTTTCAGCTTGGCAAGTGCGTTCTTTTCGAGGTCGTCCGTCTCTGCGGCGAATCCGATCCTTACGGCGCCGGGCTTCGTCCAGTCTGCTGATGCGGCGAGGATGTCGGTCGTTTTGTCAAGCGTGAGCGAAATAGAGGCTTCGCCCTTTTTTATCTTGCTTGGAGCCTTGACCGGCGAGTAGTCGGCGATCGCGGCGGTCATTATGAAAATATCCGCGTTCCTGACGTTTTCTTTTACGATACCGGCTGTTTCTGCCGCCGTAGAACTTTTCAGGAAGGTGTATCCGGGATTGAAAGCCGGCTCTGCGTTGACTCCCAGAAGCGTTACCTCTCCGCCTGCGGCATGTGCTGCATCGGCGATTTCAAAGGCAGTCCTGCCGGATGAACCGTTCGAGATGAACCTGACCGGGTCGATATATTCGCGGGTCGCACCGCCGGTGACCAGCCAGCTTGTCCCGCGGGCAGGCTTCGGAGAGAGAAGTCCGGCAGCTTCGACCGTGATCTCGTGCGGTTCCGCCATCCTGCCGATCCCGTCTGAGCCGCAGGCAAGTGCGCCCGAAGCCGGAGCCATCACATGAAAACCGGGTCTGCCTTGAAGTGTCTCTATGTTCTTCAGGTTCGCGGGATTACGGTACATCGCGCTGTTCATAGCCGGTGCGATCAGCACGGGAGCCGTTGCGGCAGCGAAGATCGATGTCGCCAGATCGTCGGCTATGCCGCAGGCAGCCTTTGCGATGATGTTCGCCGTGGCGGGAGCAGCAATGATGAGATCGACATCCTGAGCCAGTGTGATGTGCGTTATTTTTGACGAATCCGGAGTCTCGAAGGTGCCGAAAAGCGGCTGCCTGCCGGAGAGAGCCTCCCAGGTCGCCTTTCCGACGAAATTCAGCGAGTTTTCAGTGCCGACGACCTGTACCGAGGCACCGCAGTTCGTGAGCTCGCGGAGCAGCAGGACGGACTTGTAGGCGGCAATGCCTCCCGAAACGATCATCAGTACGTTTTTATCTTTCAGAACATCAAAATTCATAGCGGTGCAAAGTACAGTTACGAAGAAAAACGCAATATGATACTTATTGTGATTTAATAAACAAATAATTTTATGCACAGGCCGGCCGGTAGGCGCAAAAAAAACATATTTTTGAATGTGTCGTATTTTTTCTTGATTTTTTTCCGTATGACAGTATGTAACTTCCGGTTTTAGGTTCTTGTCCCTATTCTCTGCGTGTTTCTTTTTTTACCATCAAAGCGTGAGGTTTTTAAATGTGGAGCGGGAGAGCGAAAGATATATTTTTAAAGCTTGAGCCTTTGGCAAACAAAATGGGGCTGAAGGTCGTCGAGCTTGATCTGCCGACAGGGCAGAACGGCGTTTTCAGGGTCTATCTGGATACGCTTTCGGGCGAAAAGCCGGTCTCTATCGATGAGTGCAGTCTTTTCAGTCCGGTTGTGAGCGACTTCCTCGATGCGAACGACTTTTTCCCGTTCCGTTACTATCTCGAGGTCAGTTCGCCGGGGCTGGACAGACCGTACAGACGCTGGGACGAACTGCATAACGCGATCGGAAAGACGCTTAAAATAAAGCTTTCGGAGCTTGTTCAGGGGCGCAAGAGGATCATCGCCGAACTGGTCTCGGTCGACGACGAAAAGGGCGAATTCACGGTCCGCCTTGACGACGGTTCCGATTTTGTAATAGCAAAAGGTTTTGTTAAAAAGATAAATGAGGTCTGGAAAGAGGAGAAGAAAAATGAGCGAAAAATTTGAATTGAGGGAATTGATCGATCAACTGGTCAAAATGAAGGGTATCAAGCGTGAACTCATCGTTGACATCATCAAGGAGGCTCTCTACCGTGCGGTAAAGAAAAAACTCGGTGAAAGCGCCGATGTAGATATCGAGTACGATGATTCGACGGGCTATCTGCAGGCACTCTACTTCCGCGAGGTCGTTGACGTCGTCGAGGATGAACTGCTCGACATTTCGCTGGAAGAGGCACGGAAGCTTGATTCCAACGTAATGGTCGGTGACAGCATCGGCGTCAAGATGGACTCCGAGGAGCTCGGCAGGATCGCGGCTCAGGTCGCAAAGCAGATCATTCTCCAGAAGCTCAAATCGCTCGAAAGCAAAAACACATACGACGAATTCAAGGATAGAAAGGGTGAAATCGTCACGGGTACCGTCAGAAGGATCGAGCGCAACATGATTTTCGTCGATATCGGCAAGGCTGAGGCGTGTCTTCCGTACAGTCAGCAGATCCCGCGTGAAAGGTTCAGGACGAACGACAGGATCAAGGCGCTCATCTCCGATGTCACCGAATCCAACCAGGGATGCAGTATCAAGCTCACGAGGATCGACCCCAGATTCATAATCAAACTTTTCGAACTGGAAGTGCCGGAAATCGCTGAGAAGATCGTCAAGATCGAAGGCGTTGCGAGAGATCCGGGACACCGCTCCAAGATCAGCGTCAGATCGATCGACCACGATGTAGATCCGGTCGGTGCGTGTGTCGGCATGAAGGGTACGAGGATCCAGAATGTCGTTCACGAGCTCAACGGCGAAAAGATCGACATCATCCCGTGGGACGAGGATTCCGTAAAGTACATCTGCAACACGCTTTCTCCTGTCGAGGTCTCGCAGATCATCATCGACGAGAGTGCGCACAGCATGGATGTCATCGTTCCCGACGATCAGCTTTCGGTAGCGATCGGCCGCGGCGGTGAAAACGTAAGGCTTGCGAGCCAGCTCACCGGCTGGAACATCGATATCCAGAGCGAAAGCCAGATGCAGATGATGCTCGAAGAGGCGAAGAGGAGACTGCTCTTCATCGACGGTATCGATGAAAGCATTGCGGATTCGCTGATCAAGCTCGGCTATACGACGCTCGAAGACCTTGCCGTTGTTGAACCCGAGGTCCTTGCCGAACTTCCGGATATTTCGACCGAAAAGGCTAATTCGATCATCGAGCAGGCAAAGAAGATGCTTGAGACGGGTCTCGAGACAGTCGAGATCGACGAGGCTCTCGAGAAGAAGCTCGATGTCCCGACGACCACTCTGAAGTGCGTCAATGAAGATATTGCACAGCGTCTCGCCGAGCACGGCTACATCACGCTTGCCGACATCCAGAGCGAACCCGATACGGATTCCTTCGCGAAGAATGCAGAGATCCATGTCCGCCGTGCAAGACAGATCCGTTTCGCTCTTCTGACCTATATCGAAGAGCTTAACGGGACCCGCAGGACGCTGAAGAACGTCAAGTCTGAGGCCGATGCGATTTTTGATTTCAGCAGAATAGAGACGAATGACGACTAAAAAGCACGCAGAGCCGACAAAGGTGCCAGAAGGCAGGCACGTCACTAAAGAACGCAGCTGCATCGTCTGCGGGAAGACCGCCCCGAAGGGCGAGCTTCTGCGGTGGATCGCGGTTAACGGGACGGTCATGCCGGACTGGACACAGAAATTCGGCGGAAGATCGGTATACACCTGCTTTTCGCCGAAGTGCCTGAGCGGTATCTATTCAGTGAAGCGCTTCAATCCAGCCTTCTGCGACAATTTTGCCGGTTTCGGTGTGGAAAAGTCTCAAATATTTGATTTCGTCAGGGAAAATGCACGGAAGTCGATGGAGTACTACTTCAACATCTGCATTTCCAGCGGGGTTTTGCTGAAGGGACAGAGCCTCATTGCCGATTCGGCACGCTCCGGAACGGAATTTTCAGAGCTCTTTTTTGCCGGAGATGCTGCGGAAAATACAGTCTCTTCGGTCGAAAACGCTCTCGGGATCCGCGGAACCGGGCTCAGTCTCAAAAAAGAGGAGCTCGGCAGCCTTTTTGACGGGCGCGAGGTTTCGGTTTTTGCGCTGAAACCATCCGAACAATCGAAAAAACTCGTTTTTTATATGTTTTTGTCAGGATTTTTTACTCATCAGGAGAAGTAATTTATGTCAACTAAGATTAAGGATCTTGCCACTGAGCTTAATGTCGAACCAAAGGAGATCAAAGATGTCCTCATGAATATGGAGAGCCGTAACAAGTACACTATGAAGTCTCTCAATATTCAGGATGACGATCTCAAGGCTGTACGGGATCATTTCTCCCATACCGGAGGCGCAGCTGCCGCAGGGACAGTCGTCAGAAGGCGTCCTGCCGCACCGCAGCCGGAAGCCGAGCCCAAACCTCAGACTGCTGTCGTCAGAAAGCGCCCTGCCGCGCCTCAGCCCGAACCGGAGCTGGAGGAGACAAAACCGCAGACTGTCGTCGTCAGACGCGTAAGAGGGGAGAGGCAGAGGAGCTTCATCCCGGAGGATGAGCGCCGTAAGCTCGCTGAACAGAGTCAGAACGAGGAGCCGGTTTTTGAGCCGCAGCCTCAGATCCCTGAGCCTGTTGAAGAGGAGAGGCCGGCGGAAGCGGCGGAACCGCAGCCTGCCGAGACTCCAGAAATGCCGGTACAGCAGGAACCTGCACCTGAGCCTGAAGAGGAGAGAGAGACGCCTATAAGCATCGAGGATGAGCTTAGAAAGATCCGTGAACAGCAGGATGCGGAAGAGAATGACGGGCAGCCCGATGAGTATGCTTCTGATTCCGGGTCCGACCGTGAAAAACCTGAATCCAAAAAGTCTCCTGAGCCTGAAGAGGATGAAGAGGAAGAGGAGGATGAGGACCGCTTCAAACACAAAGACAAAAACAAAAACGGAAAGAAGAAGGTCATAGATTTCGACAGCAGCCCGGCAAGCCAGCCGAACAACCAGCAGCGCTTCAACAAGCAGAAGCAGAGGAAGGGCGGCGGCGGAGACAGCTCTTCGGGCGGATACAGCAACTACAGCAATCTGACCGGTAAATTCAGGGGTGTAGACTACACTCAGTTCACCGAAGATTCCGGCGGCGGCTACGAGCAGAAGCGCAGAAAAAAGGATAAGCGCAAACAGCAGAAGCAGCAGCCTGTCGCTCAGGTGAACCCGACTAAGGCGATCAAAAAGGTCCTGAAGCTTGAAGATTTCGTCCAGGTCGCGGAGCTTGCCAGAAGGATGGGTCTGAAGGCGGCGCAGCTGCTTTCCAAGCTTATGATGATGGGCGAAATGGTCGGTATCAACGACAAGATCCCCTACGACATGGCGCAGCTTCTTGCAGAGGAGTTCGGATTTACCGCTGAAAATGTCGCTCTCAACGAGGAGACGTATATCGAAGTGACCGAAAGCAATCCTGAAAACATGGTACCGCGTCCTCCGGTCGTAACTGTCATGGGTCACGTCGACCACGGCAAAACGAAGCTTCTCGACGCGATCCGTCACACCAACATCGTCGACAGGGAGGCGGGCGGCATCACGCAGCACATCGGCGCATACTCGGTCGAGATAAACGGCGGCAAGATCACCTTCCTCGATACGCCAGGTCACGAGGCGTTCACGGCGATGAGAAGCCGCGGTGCCCAGGCTACGGACGTCGTAATCCTTATCGTCGCTGCTGACGACGGCGTCATGCCGCAGACGGTCGAGGCGATCAACCACGCGAAGGCTGCGAATGTTCCGATAATCGTTGCTATCAACAAAATAGACAAGCCGACGGCGAATCCGGCGAAGGTCAAAAACGAGCTTTTGAAGTACGGGATCGTTGCCGAGGAGCTCGGCGGCGAAAACCTCTTTGTCGAGATTTCGGCTAAGCAGCGCATAAACATCGACGGTCTTCTTGAGGCTGTCCTTCTGCAAGTCGAGATGATGGATCTCAAGGCAGATCCTACGAAGCCGGCTGAAGGAATTGTCATCGAATCGAGGATGGATCCGGGCAAAGGCCCCGTTGCGACGGTACTTGTCAAGGACGGTACGCTCAAGGTCGGCGACCTTGTTGTAACAGGGACATCGATCGGTTTCGTCAGAAGCATGATGGATTGGACCGGAAAGCGCGTCAAAGAGGCTACTCCTTCGATGGCGGTCGAGATCACCGGTCTCGATATGGTCCCGCCGGCAGGCGAAAAGCTCTATGTTTTCAAAGATGAGAGGAAGGCTAAGGGTCTGGTCGAACTCAGGATCAACAAGCAGCGCGAGAAAAAGAATGTCGAGAAGAAGCCCATACCGATCGACGAGTTCTTCTCTCCGGGACACGAAGATGTCAAGGATCTCAATGTTATCGTAAAGGGCGATGTCGACGGCTCCGTCGAGGCGATCATCGCATCTCTCGCGAAGATCGAGCACGAAAAGATCAAGGTCAAGGTCATCCACTTCGGTGTAGGCGGCATCAACGAGAACGACGTCCTGCTTGCGAGCGCTTCCCACGGAATGATCATCGGCTTCAACGTCCGTGTCGACAACAAGGCGAAGCAGCTTGCGGCGTCCGAAGGCGTAAGTATCCAGATCTTCTCGATCATTTACGAACTCATCGACGCTATCAAGGCTGCGATGTCAGGTCAGCTTTCGCCGATCATCAAAGAGGAGTACATCGGCAAGCTCGAAGTACGCGAGATCTTCAAAATAAGGAAGGTCGGCACGATCGCGGGCTGCATGGTCACCGAGGGCAGGGTTCTGAAGGGCTCGAAGGTCAAGCTCGTCCGCGACAACGTCGTTGTCTACAGCGGCAAGCTCGAGACCCTGAAGCGTTTCAAGGACGATGTCAAGGAGGTCAAGAACGGCTACGAATGCGGAACTACGATCGACGGTTACAACGATATCGAAGTAGGCGATATTATTGAATGTTACATCGATAAAGAGTTTAAGGACGAGGTTCTTTGATGGCTGGGGTTATCAGGCAGAACAGGGTCGCTGAATCGATCCGCCGTTTCGTAAGCACGCTTGTTTTGAGCGACTTCGGCGGTACTCCGGCAGATTCGATCACGATAAGCCATGTATCGGTTTCGCAGGATCTGCGTTCGGCGAAGATCTTCTATTCCGTATTCGGCGAAAAGGATATCCGTCCGATCCAGGAGTTCCTCGAGGATAATACTAAAAACGTCCGCTTCAAGCTGGCGGCGCACATCAGGAATCTCAAGATGATGCCGGAAATCAGGTTCGTTTACGACGATTCCGTTGAAAAGATGATCCGCCTCGAGAAGCTTTTTGATGAACTGAAGCACGAAGATCAGGAGAAATAATGGCGGTAAAAGGGCGTTTCAAAAGTTTCAGCTTCGGCAAAAAGGGCAAAAAAATGAGTCTGCTTAAAAAGCTGCTTTTGGCTGCTCTCTGCCTTTTTGTGTGCGTTTTGACGGTCGGGCTCATAGTCTGCGCCAAGTTCAAAAAGGAGCTTCCCTCCATCAGCACGGTCAGCGACTACAAACCCGATTCAGGAACTAAAGTCTACTCCTATGACGGCGAACTGATCGCTGAATTTTACCATGAAAACCGCAGGAACATCGTTCCGTACGACAAGATCCCCGAGAAGCTGAGGCTGGCGTTTGTTGCAGGCGAGGATTCGTCATTCTACTCTCACGCCGGTATCGATCCGCTCGGTATCGTCCGCGCCGGGTTCAAGTATCTGACGACAGGCATCAAGCAGGGCGGCAGCACGATCACGCAGCAGCTTGCGAAGTCCTTTGTCGGCACCGAGCGGACATACAGCCGTAAAATCAAGGATATCCTGCTCGCGATGGAGCTTGAACGCCACCTTTCGAAAGAGGAGATCCTCTATCTTTATCTTAACGAAGTCTACCTCGGAAGCGGTTCATACGGCGTTGAGGCGGCATCCAGAAAGTACTTCAGCAAGCATGTCTGGGAGCTCGAACTCGACGAGATGGCGATCCTGGCGGGACTCCCCAAATTCCCGTCGGAGGCATCTCCGCTCCTCAATCCCGACAAGTCGCTCCGCCGCAGGAACTATGTCCTGAAGCGGATGTTCGACGACGGATATATCACGAAAAGCGAATATGACACGGCTCTCGCAAAGCCGGTAACGACCAATGTGCCGAAGGAGCTTTTCCTCGACAAGGCACCCTATTTCAGCGAGAAGGTGCGCCGTTATCTTCTCGACAAATACGGCTTCGACAAGCTCTACAAAGAGGGTCTGACTGTCCATACGACGGTCGATATGCGTGCCACGATGTATGCCCACGAGGCGGTTTTTTACGGAGTGCGCGAGCTTTCGAAGCGCCAGGGATACCGCCGCGGCGAGGAGGAGAGCTACCAGAAGGGTACCAAATTCGCCGGCGAAGTGACGAACCCTCTTTACAGCATCGATCTCAAAAAGGATCTCGAAACCTATCTCAAGCGCCATGAAAAGCAGTTCGGGAAGGTGACTGAAGAGAACATAAAAAGCGGTGTCTTCTATCAGGGAGTCGTTCTCGAAACGGGCGAAAAAAAGGCTCTTGTCCAAGTCGGCGAGGTCAAAAGACCGATCTACACCGAGGATATGCAGTGGGCGAAACCGTGGAACCCGACAGGTTACTACGTCGCGATAAGATCAGCATCGGATGTCCTGAAACCGGGTGACGTCGTCCTCGTCCGTGCTACTGACAAGGCGGGCACGAAGGATGTTTTCGACTTCAGGAACTACAACAAGGAGCTCGGCAGGGATTTTTACTTTGTTCTCGAGCAGATACCGGCTTCTCAGGCTGCGATGATCGTCAAGGACCCCTATTCGGGTTACGTCAAGGCTCTGATGGGCGGCTACGACTTTGAAATCAGCGAATTCGACCGCACTACACAGGCATGTCGACAGCCCGGCAGTGCCATCAAGCCGATCTTTTACTCTCTCGCGATGGAGAAGAAGGGCGAAAACAAAAAACCGCTCTTCACGCCTGCTTCGATGATCCTGGATGCACCGGTAACTGTCACCGACACCAATTTCAAGCCGGCGAACTTTGAAAATACGTTCAAGGGCGAGGTCACGATCTGGGAGGCTCTCATCCACTCGATGAACACGCCGGCGATCCGTGTCCTTCAGAAGCTGACGCTCTTCGAGGCTATCGAGGGGGCGAAGGCTCTCGGCATCAAAAGCCAGATCAAGCCTGAGTTCGGAAGTATGCTCGGTTCGAGCTGTCTCACGATCGACGAGCTGACCGACGCCTATGCGCACTTCCCGAACATGGGTAAATCACCGCACACGACATACATCCGCAAGGTCTACGACAAGTACGGCAAAACTCTCGAGGACAACTCGGTATTCTACGACCCGTACATCTCGGCGCCGGAGAAGCTGGAACGTCTTATCCATTTTGCAAAACGCGAGGAAAATCACGTTCTTACACCGCAGACTGCCTACATAACCAATAAGGTCCTTGAAGATGTCGTCAACCGCGGTACGGCGGCGAGCGCGAAGGGGCTCAACCACTACAAATGCCAGCGCAAGACGGAGCCTTCCGACGAGGATGGTTCTGCCGATGCATCTATCTGCAACCGTCACGTTGCGGGCAAGACCGGCACCACGAACGACTACTTTGATGCGTGGTTCATCGGCTATTCACCGAATTTCGTTGCGGGTGTCTGGGTCGGGAACGACCAGCACGGGAAGCCGATCGGAAGGGTCGAGACGGGCTCGAAAACAGCTCTGCCGATATGGCGCGACTTCATGGAGCGTTATCTTGTCAACTTCCCGCCGACTGATTATGAGATCCCGCCGAACGTCGTTGGCAGGAACATCGATCCGAAAACCGGTCTGCTCGCCGATCCGGGGCAGGGCGTCAGGATGTATTTCCATTCCGGCACCGAGCCGCAGACATCTGTCCAGGAGAAGGATATTCTTGACCCGTCGCAGATCGACGGTATATTCTGATCCGTTTTTTTCTAAATAATCCGGGAGGTTCCCATGAAGGTGATCCATTTTGCTTTCATAACTGTTTTGCTCTCTTTCACGTTTCTGAGCGCGGCATATCTCGATGTCGAGGTGCCCGGTCTGACGCTTTCGGAAACCGGCGGTTTCGTGACTCCGGCGATCGAAGGCTACGAGCTTGACGGAACGGGTGAAAATTATGTCCTGCCCTACCGGAAGCTCTACTTTTCGGGCAGGGTGACGCGCATCGAGGTCCTCGCGAAGGAGGATATCACGCTTCCGGCGCCGCTGAGAAAAGGTGCTCCGCTCTACAGGCTTTACGACATGAAACCGGTCGTTCCGGCATCCGTGAGAGAGACGAGGATCCCTACGCTCAAGAACTTCACTTTTGACTATGCAAAGAGCTCTAAACGCGGAAAGGATTTGATTTCGTTCAATTTTTATCCCGTGCTCCCGACCGGCGAAAACAAAGTTACGAAGCTTAAGAGAGTCCGCTTCCACTTCGAAAACCTTACTCTTGAACCGCTTGCGGCGCTTGGGGAGGGCAGGTCGATGCTCATCCTTACTAACCGCTCGTTCGTTGAAAAATCGACGCAGCTCGAGAACTATATCGCGCTTAAAAGGTCGCTCGGTTTCAACGTCGATGTCGCGACCGAAGACAGCTACGGCGGCGGGAATCTCAAGGCGGTCGAGCGCTTCAAAAAGATCCGCGAATACCTGAGAGGCGTCTACAAAAACTATGATTTCCTTCTGATAATCGCGAATCCCGATCCGGGCGGAGAGGATGTCCCGATGCTTGTCGTCCGTCCCGGAGATGCCGAGGATCAGAGCTACGAGCTTGTTCCGACCGATGCTTTTTATGCAGAGCTCACCGAAGATATCGACAGCTCGGAAAACGGCGTATACGGCGAACACATAGACTACATCCACCTTAATTTCGAGTGGGTCGTAGGCAGGATCCCGATCTACGGCACGAACCCGGAAAATACCGACAGGATCCTGAAACGGACGATCGACTTCATCAAAGAGAGCCCGTCGAAGGCTGAAAACAGACGTCGTTTCCTCTTCCCGACTACGATATCCTACTACGAGATGCAGGACGGCATCTTCAATATGCCGAAGATGGACGGCGCCTATGTAGTCGAGTACCTTGAGGATACGGTGCTGGCAGAGCCCTTTTCATTCAAGACTCTGGTCGAATCCGAGGGGCTTTCGCCGTCGGAATTTACCCTGAACGATCCGATAACCTACGACTCCGTTCTGGAAAACTGGAACGCCGGCAACGGTCTTGTCTACTGGATCGGGCACGGAGAGCCGACATACTCGGTCAGGACGATCTGGGAACGCGACCGCAACGGAAACGGCTATCCCGATACCTACACGGACCTCAACTATTCGAAGGTCTTTGTAGATGTGCCGATGACCAAGCGGATTAAGAGCGAAGTGCCCTTCGTTTTTCAGGGCAGCTGTCTCAACGGAACGATCGAAAGGGCGGGCAGCCTTGCATACTCGGTGCTTTTAAACACTGCTGTCGGTGTCGTCGGAGCTTCACAGGTCTCCTACGGAGCCATCTTCCCGGGCTATGACCTGAGTTCGAACGATATTTTCTCGTACGGCGCATCATTCACGACGGCGCTTCTGAAGAACGAGATCCCGGCAGTCGATCTTTTTGCGAAAAAGGAGGTCTGGTCAGACTACGATGTCCTTCTGACGGTCAAGTACGAGACGAACTACCTCGGCGATCCGACTCTCAGGCTGGGAGTCAGTGAGTGCGGAAGCGATTCCGACTGCGACGACGGGCTCTTCTGCACCGGTACTGAAAGCTGCGTCAACGGCTTCTGCGAGAGCAATTTCGATGCTCTTGTCTGCGACAAAAGCGATGATCCCTGTACTGAGTTGAGCTGTGACGAGGCTTCCAGGAGCTGCCAGCCGAGAAATATCCCCGACGGCATCTTCTGCGGTATGCCGGAAAACAGATGCTTCGAAGCAAAGATCTGCCAGAGCGGGACCTGCACAGCGATCGGCGCTAAGGACTGCTCTTCACTTGACTCATTCTGCTCTGAGGGTGTCTGCAACCCTGAAAACGGACTTTGCGAAAAGCAGCCTTTGAACGAGGGGAGTTCCTGCGAGACCGGCAAGCTCTGCCTTGTCGACGGAGTCTGCACGGGCGGCTCCTGTGTCGGTACCGCTCCCGAAATGCCTGAGCCGAGAGCCTGCTGCCGTGTCGAGTGCAACGAGATCCAGGGTATCGTCAATGTCGGCGACGCATCGCTCAACTGGAGTGCCTGCGAAACAGCCGAAGGTGATGACGGCTACTGCGATTACGGCACCTGCGTCAGAAAAAAATCACAAAAAAAATCGGAATCTTCGTCTGGCGGTTGCTCGGTTCTTCTTTTCTAAATTGAATTTATCTGTATAATCCTCCGTTTGAGTTAATTTTGACTTGGAGGAGATATGAAAAGATTTTTGATTTTAGTTTGTCTCTTTGCTGCGATGCTCTCATGCGGCAAATCGAAAAACGAAGCTTCGCCGTGCGACGGCATTGACTGCAGCGGTCACGGTGAGTGCAACGACAGTACCGGACATGCGGTCTGCGAATGTGAAGAGGGTTTTGTTCCTGTCGCATTCCCGCCGGACTGCACCGTTGAAGGCGGCGAAGCCTGCGACGGAGTCGAATGTGACGACTGGGAGGAGTGCAGAAACGGAGAATGCAGACCTCTGCCGGGCAACTGCAACGAAGATAAAGACTGTAGCGGAACGCAAAGATGCGATACAGACGAGCACAAATGCGTGGCAGCGTGTAAACTTATCGACTGCGGCGGTCACGGCGAGTGTGTCGAGGGCGCGGCGGCAGGCAGCGGATACGGCAGCGGAAGCGGCTATCAGAGCGGACTTCACTGCAACTGCGAACCCGGATACATCGAGAAGTTCGAGAATGACGATCCGACATGCGTCAGTGAAGACACCGGAAATACCGGACCCGGCGGAGACACCGGCACTGATACCGGTGAAGAGGGTCCATGCAACGGCGTGAACTGCGGCGGTTACGGCAAATGCGTAGTCGACAACGATGAGGCGAAGTGCGACTGCTACGACGGCTACATCGAGGATGGTCTCAACTGCGTTCCTGATCTCTGCCGTGATGTCGAGTGCGAGGAGTGGGAATCCTGCTCTGAGGGCGACTGTCAGCTTGCTGAGGGGCGCTGCGTCGTAAAAACCGACTGCGGAAGCGGCGAAACATGCGATATCGTTGAACATGCCTGCCGTGAAGATCTCTGCGCGGGTGTGAACTGCGGAAACAGCGGCGTCTGCACGGTCGAAAGCGGCAGCGCGGTCTGCAACTGCCCGGACGGATTCTACGACAGCAATACCTCGTGTGTTGCCATAACTTCGCAGAAACCAGGCTGGATCGGTGTTCAGTGGCCCTACTCGATCACGAAAATGAAAGGCGACGATCCCGATAAGGTATACGGTCAGATCTGGGTGGACGGTCAGACCGGTTCAGGAGTTCCCCAACATGCGGAATGGAAGGCTCAACTGCTCTACAAAGAGGGGACCGGCAGTGCGGAATATCCGGTTATCGCAGGGACCTGGAATAAAGTCGATGCTGACTTCAACTCCGGTCACTCGGGTGACAACAACCACGAATATATGGCAGATTTCCCGACCGATAAGGCAGGAAACTTCATCTACATTTTCAGATTTTCGCTTGACGGCGGTGCGACCTGGTGGTACTGCGACAAAGGTGTCGAAGGCGACAATCCCGGTCCGAACTTCATAACTTCGGCGTCGAACCACCCCGGAAAGGCGACAGTCAACTCTCTCCCGAAGGTCCTGCTGGAACTTGAAAATTACTCCAAGACTTCGGATTCACTGCATTTCGAACTTGTTTACAGAGGCGCGGCTCCGATAGATTTTGCAGCTTCGAAGGTCACGATGAACAACGAAGTCCAGGACGCGGAAAGCCTCTACGACGAGGAGACGAGCCGTTTCGTCATCAATGAGACTTCGCTTTCACCTAACAAGTACAGCTGGCTCTTCCGCCTTGTCGATACTTCCGGCAACAAGATCGAGCCCTTCTTCGTTCCGGTCTGGGTAGGCGACGGTGTCGATTTCGCCGGTTTCGGATGGCGCGACGCATTCATCTACCAGATCATGACTGACCGTTTTCTTGACGGCAATACCGGCAACAATGTACCGGCAAGCGAATTCCCGCATGTGACGCAGGATCTCGAAAAGTGGAAGGGCGGCGATTTCAGAGGGATAATCAAAAAAATCGAAGAAGGCTACTTCACCGATATGGGGGTGAATGCGCTCTGGATAAGCTCTCCGATACTCAACCCGCACCATGAGAGCAAAGGCGGTACCTCCTCAAGCCAGAACGATGTCTACTTCACGAGCTACCACGCATACCATCCGGTTGCGACAGGCGTGAATTTCGATGACGATCTCGGCTACGAAAACGAGGGCATCGACACTGCGTTCGGTACGGCAGCTGAGCTCCACGAGCTTGTCGAGAAGGCTCACGAGCGCGGTATCAGGGTCGTTCCCGATTTCGCGGCTAACCACGTCCACAGCGATGCGAAACTCTATCAGCTGCACAAGGACGACGGCTGGTTCTATCCGCAGGTAGCCTGCGCCGACGGCAACAACTGGGAAGACCACAGGATCGACTGCTGGTTCACGCCCTACATGCCGGATTTCAACTACGGTTCGAATCCTGATGCCCGCAAGACCGTTATCGACCATGCGATCTGGCTCATCCAGAATTTCAACCTTGACGGCTTCCGTGCAGACGCCCTCAAGCACATGGACGATATCTTCATAATCGAGCTCAGAACGGCTATCAAAAACAGGATCGAGACGACAGTCGAAAACCACGATATGCCTGATGAGGCAGAAGTTTTCTACACCGTCGGCGAATCTCTCGGCGGCGACTGGCCCCGCTACCACACGAGACCGAACATGGTCCAGGGACAGGTCAGCGACCAGTATTTCTACAATGTCCGTGACAATATTTTCTACGGAGGCAACTACGCCGACCTGGCATCGCGGGCGATCAACCTCGATACGACCTACCAGAGTGTCGGCGGCAACGGCGGCGGTTATCCGGGAGCCGTAATGGGCAACTTCTTCGGCAACCACGATCAGGACCGTGCGCTTACCTACTGCAACGGCGACTACAACAAGCTGAAACATGCTCAGACCCTGCTTCTCACTTCGCCGATCAACATCCCGATGCTCTATCAGGGCGACGATATCGGTACCTACGGCAAGGCTGAAAACGGCTTCGACGGCGGCAGACGTACTGTCATGAAGTTTACGGGGCTTTCCGGCGACGAACAGGCTGCGCTCGACCACGTCAAAAAGCTCGGCAAATTCAGAAAGCTGCACCCAGCACTCCGTCATTCGACGAGGACGACCTGCCACTCCGACAGCAACGTATGGCTCTACAAGTTCGAATATAACGGCGATGTCGTTATCGCCGGCATCAACAAGGGCGGAAGCTCCTACACCGGCAGCTGCGGCGTCAGCGGCACCTTCACGAGTTTCGAAGGCGGCACCGTCAACGTTCAGAACGGTCAGGTCACGATACCGGCAAACGGCAGCCTTGTGATCGGAAAGTGAGGAGATGATGAAGTCTAAAATTTTCGTTGCGCTCGACGTCGATACAGAGGCCCAGGCTCTTGAAATAGTCGGCGATCTTCACGGTCTGAACGCCTGCTTCAAGGTCGGAAAGCAGCTCTTTACATCTGCCGGTCCTGATCTTGTCAGGAAAATCGTCGGCATGGGCGAGGATGTATTTTTGGATCTCAAATACCACGATATCCCGAATACAGTCGCAAAGGCGGGGCTTGCGGCGGCGTCTCTCGGCGTCAGGATCTTCAACGTCCACGCATCGGGCGGCAGAAAAATGATGGAAGCTGTCAGGAATGAAATGGACAAGCTTTCAAACCCGCCGATGGTGCTTGCAGTCACAGTTCTCACCAGCATGGGGGATGACGACCTGCGTGAAGTCGGGGTCGATGCTCCGGCACGCGATCAGGTGGCGCGTCTTGCCCTCCTCGCCAAGGCTTCCGGCATGGACGGAGTTGTCGCGAGCCCGCTTGAGATATCCCTCATCCGCGAAACCTGCGGCAGGGATTTCAAAATTCTCACTCCCGGCATCCGTCCGAAGAGCGCGGCGGTGAACGACCAGACCAGGATCGCGACTCCTCACGATGCGATAGCGGCAGGCGCAGATTTTCTGGTCATCGGGAGACCGGTCACGGCCGCTCCGGACCGCCGTCAGGCATTTCTGGATATCCTCTCGGAAATCTAGTTTTCGAGGCACCCGATGAATCTCTTCGAGCTCGTTGCGGTCATCAACTTTCCGATAATCCTGGGCTGGATCTTCAAGCAGCTCAGGCTCTTTCCCGACCGCGACGTCGCCGTTTTGCGCAGGTTCGTCATCAAGGTCAGCGTTCCGTTTCTGATTTTCCGCAACCTCTACAATGCGGATGTCTCCGAGTTCGGACAGATGCTCCCGTCGATAACTTCGCTAGTCCTGATCCTGACCCTGACTACGGTTTTCGTCTATCTGATCAGGAGGCTTTCGTCGGATGACCCGCTCGTTTCAAACAGCTTTTGTATCGGCAGTTTCGTCGGTAATTACAGCTACTTGGGCTGGGGCGTGCTCTTCTATTTCTACGGCGAACAGGGCTTCACGAGAGGTGTCTTTTTCTCGATGTTCTTCTGGCCGGTCGTACTGATGACGGGCTTCACGATGATCTACTTCCTGTCGGGAAGACCTACGGACAGGAGTTCACGCGGAAAGATCCTGTCGGCACTCCGCTCGAACGCACTCCCGCCCGTGGTTTCCGCGCTTTCAGCAATGCTTCTGAACTATGCCGGAGTCAGGCTCCCGCTCTGGCTCACGAAGAGCATCGAATCATTCGCAGGGATCACGATCCCGTCGATTTTGTTCACGGTCGGGCTCTCGTTTTCACTGATGATCGACAGAGAAATGGTAAAGCCGATAGCCCTCGGGACGCTTGTCCGGACGGTTTTCGGCATCGTTGTCGGCGTGATAGCGGTTGCTGTCGTTACGGCGCTCTTCCCGGGTGTCGATACTACTACGAAAAAGGTCGTTCTCATGGAATCAGTCATGCCGACGGCGGCGACTTCGCCCCTTTTTGCCGATTTTATAGACTCGGACAGGGAGGTCGTGAGCGGGATCATCACCGCATCGACGCTTTTTGCGCTGGTTACGCTGCCAATCTGGTACACTCTGATTGAAAAGTGGAGTTGGCTGTGAAATTCCTTGATAGCCTGGCTGAGCGGATAGATTCACTTATAGGTTTAAATCGCGTGATGCTTGTGACCGCTGTTGCGGGCTTTGTTTTCGATACCGTTCTCTGGCTCTATCTTCGGGATATGCCGGTCCTTCTGCCGACTATCGGATCGTTTCCCGATCTGTTTTTCTCCATAAACTCCTTTTTTTTGATAATCATGGGGCTTCAGGCGGAGAGATCACCGAATCTCCGTAAGCTTTTGGTGATCGGCGGCGCTATGCTCGGTGTCGCGACATCACTCTACATTTTATTGGTTTTTCATCTCTTTTTTACCTATCGCTTCACGATTTTCAGGATGACGGCAGCCTTTTACAATTTAAATATTTTGCTCTTGATTTTATTCGTGTACACAATAAAATCCAGTTGCGTTAAAAAGTAATAGAAAGTTTTTTTTGAAGTAATTTCAATCGTTTGTTTGTTCCAGGTTGTATTGATAAATTGATAACAGGTTAAAAGGTTTTTGATGGACTGGAAAACGGTAATATTCCACACTATCGGCGGTCTCGGTCTTTTCCTCATGGGCATGAAAGTAATGAGCGAAAGTATGCAGAAGGCGGCCGGTGAAAGACTCAGAAAAATTCTAAGGATCCTCACTAAAAATCGTTTCGTGGCCCTCTTTGTAGGTATAGTCGTGACAGGGATCATCCAGTCTAGCGGCGCTACGGCGGTTATGACCAAAGGTTTTATCAACGCGGGTCTGATGACGCTCCAGCAGTCTCTGCCGGTTGCGCTCGGAGCCTGTATCGGGACCACTGTCACAGGCTGGATCGTGACGCTCGATATAGCGATGCTCTCGCTTCCGATCATCGGAATCGGAGTCCTTATGAGACTCTTTTCCCGCAACAGAACATGGCAGTATGTCGGCGAAATCATTTATGGTTTCGGTATACTTTTTCTAGGTATGAGCACGATGAAGCTGGGCTTCGGACCGCTAAAGACAAACCCGACATTCCTTGCTCTTTTTGAAAGCATCGACGGAACGACATACTCTTCGATCTTTCTTGGTGTCTTTGTCGGCATAGTCGCGACGGTCATCGCTCAGTCGAGCAGTGCCATCGTCGGTATACTCATCGCACTCGCCAGCCAGGGGCTCATCAACTTCGACGGTGCTCTTGCGGTCGTCCTGGGCAGCAACATCGGAGCGACCTCTACGGGTGCGCTGGCGTCTGTCGGCGGAGTCGTCGATTCAAAACGCGACGCGCTGGGTCAGATAACCTTTCAGACCTGCGGCGTTATGATAATGCTGATCTTCTTCCGTCCCTTCAGGGATCTTGTCAATTTCATAGCTCCAGGGACCCCCGAAAGCAACATTATGGCTCACGTTGCGACTGGACACACCGTCTACAACGTCATCAACGCGTTGATCTTCATGCCGCTCCTGCCGCTTCTCGCCAAGTTCGTGACGAAGGTCATTCCGGAAGGCAAAGTTGTGGAAAAGGTAGAAGTCCCCGATACATTCATCGCCAACAAGGCTGGTCTTTTCGATACTCCGGCACTCGGGATCCTTGAGTCGGAAGACCTCCTTCTGAAGATGAGCGGTTACGTCATCGAGAGCCTCCACATGCTCCGCGACATGTCTCTGAAGGATCCTGAACAGGTCGACGAAATCTGCGGAAAAATCGTCAGGAACGAGGATATCATCGACAAATATCAGTACAATATCACCCAGCTGCTGTTGAAGATCTCATCCAAATCGCTCTCTCCGAGCGACGCGAGGAAGGTCGCAAGCTACATCGGTCTTGCCCACAACTTCGAAAAGGTCGGCGACTGCGTTGACCACATCGGCTCCATCATCGGCAAACTGAAAAAGAACAACATGTCCTTCTCGGATATCGCCCGCGGCGACATCAACCGCATCCTTGAGGAGAACATAGCCCACTTCGAGAAGTCGATCGAGATCTTCAAGAGCGACGAACGCTACACCGCGTATGCTGACGAGGCCCTCCACATCAGAATCAGGATCAAGGACGAAATCAATGAGGCGAAGGACGGCCATTTCCAGCGGATCAACGACAGGATCTGCGACGGTTCGACGGCGATCCCATTCTCAGATGTCCTCAACAACCTCAACGTGATGAGCTCCGAAAACAGGAACATCGCAGAGGTCCTCTCCGGCAAGAAGTATTAACAGCCGTCCGGTTTAATCTGGTTTTGTTTTAACTATTTGTTTTTACTATCGGTTTATTTGTGGACTACGCTCTGAACGAATGAAATGATGTCCTCGGATTTTGTGCCGGGTGTGAAGACAGCCTGGATCCCGTGTTCCTTGAGGAAGGGGATATCGCTCTCGGGGATAACGCCGCCGCCGAAAACGACTATATCTTCTGCATGTTTTTCTTTGAGGATCTCAACGACTTTGGGGAGAAGGGTGTTGTGCGCTCCGCTCAGGATCGAAAGACCGACTGCATCGACGTCTTCCTGGATCGCTGCATTGGCGATAGCTTCGGGAGTCTGTCTCAGACCTGTATAAATGACCTCCATTCCGGCGTCTCTCAACGCTCTCGCTACGAATTTTGCACCTCTGTCGTGACCGTCAAGTCCCGGTTTTGCAATAAGAACTCTGATTTTTTCGCTCATTTTATCCTCCGAAATATTTTTACAGCCAAAAAACGCCCTCTTTTACAACAATGTAAAAAAATTGTCCATTTTTAGTCTATACCTAATTGTTTTTTTAATATTTTTCTATAGTGTAACGCAATTTTATGGAGGGAAAAATGAAACCTTTGAATGTCGCGATAGTCGGAGCAACAGGGCTCGTGGGCGAAGAATTCATCTCGATCCTTGAGGAGAGGAACTTCCCGATCAACGAGCTTTATCCTTTTGCCAGCGAAAATTCGTTGGGAGAATCAATAACTTACAATCATAAAGAGATCGATGTCATAGTTCTTAAAGAGGAGGAGGTCCGCAAGAGGAAGATCGATCTTGCGCTCTTCAGTATCGGCGCAGGGCTGGCGCTCGAGTGGGCAAAACTCTTCGCTGAGTGCGGCGCGGTCGTCGTTGACAACAGTTCCGCCTTCAGGATGGATCCTGAGATCCCGCTCGTCGTGCCGGAGGTCAACGGCTCCGTTTTGAAAAACTGCAAGTCGAAGATCATCGCCAACCCGAACTGTTCGACGATCCAGCTGGTTCCGTTCCTGAAGATAGTCGATGAGCTTTTCGGCATCGAAAAGGTCGTCGTCAGCACCTATCAGAGCGTCAGCGGCGCCGGCAAAAAGGGTATCGAAGAGCTCCACAACCAGGTGACATCGCTTTTCAACGGCAGGAACGTCAAGCCGGAGGTCTTTCTGCAGCGGATCGCCTTCAACCTGATCCCGCAGATCGGACCGTTCTTTGAGGACGGATACTGCGAGGAAGAGGTCAAAATGATCAATGAATCCCGCAAGATACTTGGAAAACCTGAACTGGATATCGACGTTACGACGGTCCGTGTCCCGACATTTTATTCTCACGCCGAATCCGTCTGGATCGAGCTCAAAAAGAGTTGCGACCTTGCTGCTCTGCGTGAAAAAATCGATGACAGCGAAGAGATGATACTCATGGATGACATCGAGGAGATGCTCTATCCGACGCTTGTCGATTCATCGGGCAAAGACGAGGTGTTTATCGGAAGGCTCCGTGTGAACCGCGAAGGAAAGAACCGCCTTTCGGCGTGGGTCGTAGCCGACAACGTCAGAAAGGGGGCCGCCTACAATGCGGTGAGGATCGCCGAGACAATTATGGGAGATATGCATGAATAAAAAGCTTTTTCTGTTCATTTTTGCTGTGTTTGCCGCCGTTTTGCAGCTTGAAGCGGCGACATCGGACTGGCTGAAAAACGTGTCGGTTTCGCCTAAACACGGGAACCTCAACTACGACGGCGAGCTTGAGATCTACTACGATCTGCCCGACGTTGACAGCGTCAACAAGGCTTATCTGGTCATTTCTACGGACGCCGGCGACTATACGGTCGAGGCATCGGGAGTCGATTCCGATTTTGCGTCGGTCAACAACCTGATAAAGCTTTCAGGGCTCGATTTTTACAACACTCTGAAGAAGAACAAAAATATCCAGAGCGATGAAAAGTCGGCTCTCGACGGCAAGTACTCGGTCGATCTGGTCGTAAAGCTCGACGGTACCGGTGGGGACGACGATGACGAGGATAACGATGACGACGACTCCGGTTCCTCATCAAGCAAACCGGCATCTGTCTCGAAGAGCCTCTCTGTAACATTCGACAACATGCCGCCGAAGGCTCCGTCAACGATCGAGATCGAGGGCGGTGACGGCTCCATGCTGATCCGCGTCGCTCCGCCGAGCACGGCAGACGGCAGCTCGAAAGATCCGGTCGGCAGGTACCACGCTGTGATCACCGGAACTTTTAAGCACAACGGCTCTGAAAAGGAGGCTACTTTGAAGTTCGAATCCGAGGTGGATCCCGATTCTTATGCAAAGATCTGGGAGTTCACGGTCGAGAGCAAGGACGGCTACGCCTTCATCAACAACGATGAAAACGATCCGGACAAGGCTTACAGAGTCGAAGTTTACGCCGAAGATCTTGCCGGCAACTTTGATGAAAGCGCGACTATCGGCGTCGATGCCTCTGCTGTAACGACTCTCGGTTTTTGGAGCAACTACGTCTCGAAGGGCGGAAAGGATGACGGCGGTTTCTGTTTCGTCGCAACGGCGTGTTTCGGCAGCTACTTCCATCCTGCGGTAGAATTACTCAGGAATTTCAGAGATTTCTTTCTTTCAAGCTTCGCTCTGGGGCGTTCGTTTATCGGCGCTTACTACAGATACGGATCCTATCCGGCAGAGATAATCAAGGGCTCTCCGCTGTTGAGGTCTCTCTCCAGGACCGTGCTGATGCCGCTCATCGCAGTCGCCTGGTTCCTCACTGATCCGGCCGGCAGGATTTTCGGTATTTTCTGGCTTGCACTCATGCTCTTCATCCTTCTCAAGCCGAAAAGGAGGGGGGTTGCGGTGATGTTCATATTCTTAGCTCTCGTACTGGGTGCGAACGACCTTCAGGCAAAGCCGAAGAAGCACAGCGTCCACGGCGAATTTTCATTCACGAACTCATTCTACTATCCGAAGGAGATCGACTCCGAGTTCGGTGAAGGTCAGCCCTTCAGGGATGTCGCCGGCTCGCAGATGCGCTATCTGCCTTCGCTGACCTACGGTTTTGCAGTTCCGGTTGCCGAAAATTATATCCGCTGGTCATTCGTCGGCGGTATCGGCTACACCCGTTTCAAAGGCACGGCGCTCCAGTCGGACGGCACGAAAAGCAAGGACAGATCGACGATGCACTTTATACCGCTGATGGCTGAGACGAAGCTCCGCCCGGTCTACTCCTTCCCGCTCTATCCGGTCATTTCTGTAGGTCTGGACTACTTCACATGGTGGGTCCGCGACAAGGGGAAAACCACTCAGAGCGGCGGTACTTTCGGCTTCCACGGTACTGTCGGTCTCAAGGTCTCGCTGAACTGGATCGACCCGAGTTCGGCAAAGAAAATGGCTGACGGAGGCATAACCGACACGGCACTTTTTGTCGATTACCGCTTTGAAAAGATAGATGATTTCGGCAAATCGAAGAGCTTCGATCTCTCCGATATGAGCGTTCACAGGTTCGAATTCGGCATAGTTTTTGAATTTTAGTTCGGGAGAGGTGCTTTGAAAAATTTAGTTCGTGCGGTTGTTTTTTTTGCTGCTTTCTGCCTTTTGTCCGCTTGCGGCGGCACGGCTGTGAATTTATC
>JAGAAT010000202.1 GCA_017615095.1 bacterium | reverse complement strand
ATTTTGCAAGTGTCTCGACTGTTTCCTGTTTGAATCCGCGGAACTCGATGCCGTCGAACATTCTTCCAAGAACTTTCGCGGTGTCTTCGATGGACTCTTTTTTGCCCATCTGACTGTCGTTCGAGCCGAGGAAAGTTACGCCTGCGCCTTCATCCATTGCGCCTACTTCAAAAGCGCAGCGGGTCCTCGTCGAGGTTTTTTCGAAAAGAAGGACGATGTTCTTTCCTGCAAGCAGATCTCCTTTGATCCCTGCTCTTTTCTTAGCCTTGAGGTCATGCGCAAGGTCAAGAAGATAGCGGATCTCTTCGGGTGTAAAGTCTTTGAGTGTCAGGAAATTTCTTCCTTTAAGATTAACAGCCATTTTTTCCTCCAAAAAAATTAAAAAGTTAGACAAAAAACGGGTGATTATAAGAACCAAAATGCAAAATGCAAACGCATAAAATTGAATGGAAAAAGGTAATTCGTATAATACTCCGTTACTTGGTGGAGCTTATATGAAACTTAGATACATACTGACTGTACTTCTGCTGAGCCTGTTCCCGATGCTTCTTTGCGCTTCAGGGAAACAAAATTACGCAATAGATTCAAGTGCATTCGTCAAGGATATCAACGAGGCGCTTCTTGCCGAATCATCCGACCTTCTCATCAAAAACGCGACAAAATATCTGGCTGCGAACAGGCAGAGGAACATCCCGAACTGCTTCGGATGCTCTCTTTATCTCATAAAATCGACGATGGATTCGAATCCGACGATCCAGCTTGCAGCAGTCGATCTTGCCGCTAAATTCTCGCCGAACGATCTGGCGGAGGTCCATTCGCACTACCTCATGCGGCTGATAAACCACGCTCCGTTTGAAGTCGGCAAGATCTTTTCCGAGTTCACAGCTCTCATAAAAGGATCTCTGCGGACCTCGTTCGGAGACGCACAGCTCTACACATTTCTCTCTGACCTGCTGCGCTGCGCCACGATCTCGTTCTGGATTTTCCTCATTTTGATGAGCTTCAGGCACCCTTCACTGATAAGGCACCGCTACAGGCACCTTTTCGGCTTCTCGAGGTTCTACTCGATCGCCTTCCTCGTCGCATTGACGATAACAGGGTACGTCCTGATCAGGAGTTTTCAACAGGCTCTCTTCCTTTACATCCCGCTGATCGTCTTCTACAGCAATGTCGTGACCAGCAGAGAGCGCTTCATCCTGAATTTCATCTTCTTCTTTTACCTTCTTTTCGCCGGTTCGCAGATCCTTATGGTCAACAACAGGGAGTTCAAAAACGATCCGGATGTAGCCTATACCAACTTCAACGCGATCTACAGTCCGGACCTTCTGGACAGCGAAATCGATGAAAAGAGCCCCGGCGGCAATATCTCCAAGGGTTTCTCATATTTTTATCAGGGCAACTACAGCCGTGCAGTCTTTTACCTTAAAAAGGGGCTTTCAGCCAACGAATCGAACCGTGAGATCGCCGTTGCACTCAGGAATGCGATCGGAGTTTCGCTCGCATCCTACGGCAAGCAGAAGGAGGGCGCTGAATACCTCAAGACCGCCTACGACGATTCGAACGACATCAGCATAGGCTACAACCTCGTCCGCGTCCTTCAGGAGGCGCAGATCGACCCCGACGAGGCGGCTATCCCGCCTGAGCTGAGACATCCGGTAGGCTTTGCGGAGTTCGTATATCCCTTCGTCAAGCTTCCGAGCCCCTCCGCGGCATGGAAGTACTTCTCATACGGAGCCGACTTCTCCTACAGCGAAAACAGGGCGAAGTTCCTGATTTTCGTTCTGGAAGTCCTTATCTACGCGCTTTTCATCCACGCGATCACATTTTCATACCTCAACAAGCTCAAGGTCTCACGCTGCGAAGAGTGCGGCGCAGTCATCTGCTCGAAGTGCAACCCGGGGATCACGGACGTTTGCGCAGTCTGCAAGCTGATGAAGGCGGATTCATCGCTTTTCAAACGCGGAGAGCGTGAGATTTACGAGGCACAGCGTTACAGCTATTACAGGCGCAGAACGATCTTTTTCTACATCTTCACCTTCCTGATCCCGGGAGGCGGACTGATCTACGTCAACAGGACTTTCGAAGGCTTCTTCTACTTGTCGGCATTCATATTTTTCGGATATTTCAGACTTGCGAGCCCGCTTGAACTCGTCATAAAGCATCCGGTTCAGGTCGGCTTTGTTGCGGCGACGACTGCCGTTCTGCTCGCGCTGATCTACCTGACTGCGGCTGTAAGATCCTTCCTGGTTGAGAGGAGGTAGTGATGGTGCGCGAGGCGATAATCGAAAAAATTCCGAGCAGCTACGTTCTGATGGCGGGTTCACTTGAGGACCGCAGCCTTCTGGATATCGTCACGGAGATCGAGATTTCAAAGTATAACGGCATCTTAAAAATCACTCACAACAAATCCGAATACCGTCTCTTCTTCCGTGAAGGAGTCCTGATCTACGCTGACAACTCGAAGGACAGTCTTGAGCACTGTGCACTGGACATGATCAAGAAATCAGGCATCATCTCGATGGAGACGATCATCAAAAGCGAGCGCAAAAAGAACACCGTGATGAAGACCCTTCTTGAGACCCTGATCGACGACGGAAAGGTATCGATCATGGTATACTCGAAGATCATAAACGCCGTCGTACGCAGAAACATAATGAAGGCTATCCTCAATAAAAAGAGCAACTTCATCTTTGAGTCGCGTATGAACGTCAACGAGATCCAGGGGGTCAAACCAGTCAGTCTGAACAACATCAAATCGATTGAACAGACGATAGACCGCTTCCCGGAAGAGTCCAGGCTGCTGATAGATTCGCTCTACACCGAGGTCGTCTCCAACGAGACGACGACACCGTATCTTTCGCCGAAAAAGTCGTTTATCCACAGTTTCATGATGACGGAATACGACTTCTTCCGCTTTTTTTCGATGGCTGTTGCCGATTATGCCGAAAAGAAGTGGTCGCTGAAGTCAAGATCGAAGGTCGAAACGGTGCTCGAAAGCATTGCGATCTACTCATTCAGGACATTCACGGTGATCGTGCTCGTGATCTTTCTCTATCTCATAGCGATGACACAGACCTTCGATATCCCGAACGACAACTACAGCCGTCAGAGCATGTTCTTCCTCCGGCTGAAGACCATTCAGTCGATAACTCTCTTTGAAACCGGCAAGAAGAAATCGGTCAAGGAGCTTCTTGAAGAGGGCGTCGTACGGCAGAAAGATCTTAACCTTTCCAAAATCAAGGTCGAATAGTCCGAGCTATTTTCACTCTTGACAAAAACCGGCATTTAGGATTTAATTCCCAATCCACGGTTTTTGTTCATTAACACTTTTTTTGGAGGCAGAAATGCACAAGATTGATCCTAATGTTTGCGTAAAATGCGGTGCTTGCGCCGGTGAATGTCCTGTACAGGCGATCAAAGAGGCTGAGGCTTCTTACGAAGTCGGTGAAGACTGCGTTGACTGCGGTGCCTGCGAGTCCGCATGTCCGACCGGAGCAATTTCAGCATAACTGATTTGTTCTTTTTTTTAACGCCCTCAGAAATGAGGGCTTTTTTTTTATTGCGAGGTTTCATGAAAAAACCGTCTCTTTTTTTAATGCTTTTCGCAGCTCTTTTCCTCATTTCCTGTGGGAACGTCAAGGGAGACAAGCCGGATATCGACCCTTCGGGGACAGACAGCGACACGCCTGAAGAGAACGATCCGGACGAGATTTTCAACGACGGCGAACCGGCACCGGACGAAGGACCGCAGACCGGTGACGAAGATCAGGATCTGCCCTTACCGGACGGCGACAACGACTCTCCTGCCCGAGCCCTCGGTTTTGAATCGGGCTTTATCGCACTTGAAGAGATCAGCTACAAACTTGAAAACATCGACCGCAGAACGGGCACGGCAAATATGTGGTACAACTTCCAGCCGGCGGACGAAAACCCTGAGACCAAGCCGCTTTTCGTCTTTTACAACGGCGGACCCGGCGGTGCTACGAGCATACTTTTCACCTACAACACGGCAAAAATGACCGCAGATCAGGCATACGCAGGGACCGGCGTCGCTGAAAACGAAAGCAACTGGAACCAGATCGGCAACCTGCTCTACATCGATGCGAGACAGACCGGCTTTTCGTTTTCAGAGATCGAAAATGTCGAAAGCACCTCGGCGAGAGAGGCATACTTTTCGAAAGACAACTTCAATGTCTTCGCGGATGCAGCCGACTTCATCAGAGTCATCCTCAGATTCCTCGACAGCCATCCGCAGATCATGGCGAACCCGGTCATAATGACTGGCGAAAGCTACGGCGGGACGCGCACGACGGCTATAATCAACCTGCTTCTGAATGTTGCCGACTACGCCGGAGGGAACAGGATCTTCTACGACGGACCGCTCTTCGAAGAAATCGCCGCCCACTTCAGAAAAATCGACAGCTCCGTCTCAGGAATGCCGGAACTTGAAGTCGTAAAGCAGCAGTTCGGTCACCAGATCATGATCGAACCGCTTGTTGCCGGCGAGACACAGTTTGAAACAGCTGGAGACCTTCTCGAGGAGACGGGGAGCCCGATGTACGAGGTCGAAAGCGAAACGGGGATCGATTTCACGCCATGCAGAGAACAGCATTACGGCAGCTGCGACCCGTTCAACAACGCGCTTTACTACCTCGCCAGGGCAAACCGCGATGTATACGCATACCGCCGCGAGGGCGACTGGCTGACCGAATATACGAATGTCGGCGCCCGCAAAATGCTGGATATCGACCTCTGGGAGGCTCTGCTTCTTAACGATCCGCGTAAAATCGGCAAGCTCTACGCATCTGAACGGACAAACGCTTTCAGGTACGGCACGAGCGAAAGCGACCTTGAAACATTGACGGAACAGCTTCCTAAATACTCGGTCCTCAGATTCACGAAACACGTCCCGTTTGCCCTAGTCCGCGGGAATCTGGAAGAGACTTTCGGCGAGCTCAACAGGTACGACATACACTTCGTGAGCCTGAACTATGCAGCCCACCTCGCCTTCAGGAACCACCACTACGAAAGCTTCAACGGCGAAATGTTCGTTGAAAACCTGCGCAGCGGCGTCAGGACCTTCATAACGAACGCCGAAGAAGATATCATCATCTACGCAAAGGCGATCCCGCTCTGCCTGAAAAAATTTACTGGGTACGGCATTTCTGATGTAGATATCGAGGATGAATCCTTCACCGTCAGATTTACAGACGGTTCAAACGCGTCCGTCACCTTCCCCTTCTACCCGGAGGCACCTCACAGCGTACCGGTGATCCTGCCTGAGAAATTCCTCTCAGACGTCAAGAACTGGCTCGGGAACTAAGCTTTCAGACTATATTGAATAACTGTATTTGAATTCGATCTGCCCGTCGTAAAACTGCGGAAAAGGACGTGATTTTATCGCTTCGATGATGCAGTCTCCGAAGAGTGACGACTGATACTTTTCAGTAGTGAAATAGATGTCGATGATGGCGCCGCTGCCTGCGACCCTGAGCTGGAGTTCCATCGTTCCAGCCATGTTTCTGTCGCCCTGATCATATCTGCTGTGGTAGCACTGGACGATATCGGGAAGGAACTTGTTCATGTGCGACATGACGTGTTTCGCCTCGAGTGTAGCCGGGAGGTAATCCTCTCTGCCTGCCCACGCCTTCTGAAGCTCCTCGAGCTCCGGCGGCTCGTTGACATACTGCGTGTCGGACGGTCTCGCAGGTCTCTTTATGAGATCGCCCTCGACCTTCGCCTGATGCGAAATGATGTCGGCGATCGCCTTGAAATTCCTCTCCTTAGCGTATCCGAGTGCTGTTTTACTTGTTTTGTAGTGGATCTTGTTGATGTCCGCACGGTACTCCATGAGAGTCTTTACGACATCCTCATGACCGTTGAGGCAGGCAAACATCAGAGCGCTCATGCCGTCGACTGTTACATCGTTGATCTTCGCGTTGTGGTGAAGCAGGAAGAGGACCATCTCGTTGTGACCGTAGCGTGCAGCATCCATCAGTGCGGTCTCTTTGTAGCGGTCTGAATTATTGACCGCAGCGCCCTTTTCGACGAGATACTTCACAACGTCGAGATGTCCCTTCTTTGCAGCCCATGAAAGCGGAGTTTCGTCGCGGTAACCGTCCATGACATCAACGTATGCGTGCTTTTCAAGAAGCTTTTTGACAAGATCGAGATTCCCGTTTCCTGCCGCCCAGTGAAGCGGATAGACGCCGCTTTTGTTCTTGGCGTTCACATCGGCGCCGTTTTTGAGATAGCTCTCTATCGCCGAACTGTCGTTTTTGCGGATCGCTTCGACAAAACCGTCGGGGTCGTCCTTAGAAGCCTTCTGGCTCTTTCCGGATTTTTTTACGGTTTTCTCGGATTTCTTTGCCGAATCGCCGCCGTTCTGCGGCTCAGACTTGCTGTCGGCAGTCCCGCAGGAAAGAAAAATCGCACAAACAGCAAGAATCAGACAGGTTCTGAATTTCATTGTCTCCTCCGAATTGTTTAATACTCTCGATTATCACGTTTCAACATCAATTCAAGTCGTTTTTTTATCAAATCCCGGTTTTT
>JAGAAT010000201.1 GCA_017615095.1 bacterium | reverse complement strand
TTTTGACAACGAATTCAATGTCTTAAGCAGATCTTCCGACTTCGCGTTCTGAAGTTTTACGACGTGGATCTCGCCCTCGCCCTCGACCTCTCTGTCGATGTTCTGGACGACCTGCATGATGAGGTTGTAGGTCATCTTGTTGCAGAGGACGATTATCTGCTGGCTCCTCTCGTCGGCAACGATGTGGATGTAGGTGTTGTCGCTGAGACCGTCGTCTGTAGGCATGTTCGGCGGCATCGGACCGCGGGGCGGCATACCGTTTCTCGGACCAGTCGATCCCACGCCGGAAAGCGAAGGAGCCGAGGAGTCGCCAGACTTCGTCTTTTTGCCCGATTTTTTCGAGAAATCCTTGAAAATATCCTCGAGGATCTTCTTTGCGTCGGCAGCCATGACGTGCTCGAGCTTCATGAAGTAGAGCTCGGATCTGTCCGACTCGGAGGGCTGATCGAGCTCCTTGACGATGCTCTTTATCTTTCTGATGTTCGTCGCGTAATCCACAACGATCAAGGTCTTTTCATCAAAAACGACCGAGGTCGCACCCTTGTCTCTGAATATCTTGAGGACCTTGTCGATATCGTTCGCCGAGACATACTCGAACTTCATGATCGTCGCGACCATTTTGAAAAGATCAGGTACGTCAGTCCCCGAGTAAAAAGGGATCTTCATCTCCGGAATGTTCTTTTCCTTCGTGATGATGGTGAATTTTCCGTCCTCGGAAACGGCGAAATCGTTGAGCGCCAGAAGCGTGAGGAAGGTTTTGTAAGCCTCTGCGACCGAAACCTTCTGCGGCGCCATCATATTTACCTTCGTTTTGCTCAGATTTTCAGGAAGGATGAAGTTTTTCTGAAGGAGTTCGGAGAAGAGCTTCACGATGTTGATAAGCTCCTCGTCCCTGAAATCCATCGTGATCTTGAGGTTCATATCGATCGGCTTCTGCTCGGCAACGACGACCTGAACAGCGTCAACGATCTTGTTGGCATCGGGATCGGGCTTCTGCTCCTTATCGAGGATGGTCTTGGGCTTCGGCGGGGTCACTGTCCTGACCTCCGGCTGGCTGCCGCCCTGATTTTGAGCCGTTTTCCCGGCTGCGGTCTTCGGCTGCTCCGCACCCTCTTTTTCCGTACCCTCCTCATCCTTCTTCTCTTCACCGGAGTTGCCGGCATTGAGCGGCTTCATCGGCTTCAGCTTCTGGTTTCTGACATTCTTGTTCAAATTTTTAAACTGAGGCTTGACCGAAAGCGGGGTCTGGATCTCATCGCCCTGTTCCTCCTCCGCGAAGAGAAAAACCGAAAGCGAAAGCACTGCGATCAGGAAAAATAATCTTCTGAGCATACGATTCTCCTATCTTATTCTATTGTATATTCCATTGTTTCATTCTGTCCGTGGCGGACGATATCCAGCGACAGCTTCGATGCGCTCTGAAGCCTTGAATATGCCTCCAGCGCCTTATCCGGGCTTGAAAGCTCTATACCGTTTATCGCTTTGAGGATATCACCGTTCTGGATACCTATCCTGCTGTAAATACTGTTTTTAGAGATCGAAAAGATCTTGAAGCCGTTGTCCTTCGGCGAAGGTACGATCCTTGCCTGACTTGCAAGCGCACCGAGGTTCCCTGTGATCTTGTTGAGATAATCGCGGCTTACGACATACTGGTTCGGACCGACGCTTCTGATCGCGTCGTCTTCCGGCGTTGAAGCAGGCTGGTCAAGCTTTTTCTCGGCAGGAGCAGCCTCCGCCGTTGCCTTGCCTTCGCCTACACCCTCGCCGATGCACTTGATACCGCTCGTCGTCCTGAAGATCGCAAAGTTCCTCCAGACAAAGGCAAGTTTCGCGCCGTCGGTCACATCCGAACCGATCCTGGCAATCAGCGACGAATCTCCCTTCGGTCCGCCGCTTTTACCGGTTTTGAGGATGGCTATCGACTGGCTTGCATCCTTTGCGACTATCGTTCCGGTAAGCTCGACACCGCTGAAAAGCTGGCACTTTTCAGGATGCTCGACGAAATAGAGATAATCCTCGTTTGAAAGCTCAGGAGCTTCGGCAGTGACATCTGTCGCAGCGGAAGAAGAGGCGTCGGCGACCGAAAGCTCCCTTGCCTCTGCGTCAAAGATGTTTGCGCTCATGTTTTTCGGGTTCTGACCGAAGTAGAAACTCTCCTTTTTCTCCTTCGAAGCATCCTCGGATGTCGATTTGTAGTAATTTTTTCCGACAGGGACGTAAACCGAATCGCTCCGAACCACAAAATTCAGGAGCAGTCCGACCAGAGAAAAAATCGAAAGGACTATCGCCAGAAACAACGCTATGTTCAAAATCGTTCTGCTTTTCAATCTACACCTCGCATAAAAAAAGCCACTAAATTAAGCAAAAAAAATGCCAGAAAAATCATCAAGTAGAATCAACATGTTACAATTTATTTTTTGTTGACAAAACGGCAAATTGCCGAAATGTCATTATGTCTAAATGTTACATAACTATGTATATTTGTAATTTTTTTGTGTTAATTTTCGCAAAGAATATAATGAGAGACTTTTTAACTCTTTTGGGAGAAAACAGATGAGGATTTTATTCATCACACCGGCACGCAACGAATTCAAACGGGAAAAGAAGAGCTTTTTCGACGCGCTCGAGAACCTGATTTCCGGGATAAAAAATGCACACGGAGACTTCGACGCCGAGATCCTCGATATCTCCGACTTCGATATCGACAAAACTACCGTCGGCGGCGTCAGAGCCAGACTTGAGAGCCTGAAACAGCCTACTTCCGGCTTCGACGCGATCCACACCTTCTCGGTCCTGCCCTTCATCTACAGCGTCTACTTCCAGAACTTCATCATCTACTCCCTGAAAAGTGCATTTCTGGATGAGATCCCCGAAGGGATCAAGGTGGTCAACGGGATATGCTTCGACTTTGACAAATTCGAACCGGAACCGTTCTACAAATTCTATTTCTACCATATAAATAACCAGAAAATTTACGAGAAACGTCCCTGGGGCTGGTGGAAGACTTTAATAATTTCAGATGGATATAAAATCAAACAATTCTATGTAGCTCCCAATCAGAAACTGAGCCTCCAGACACACGAATCGAGAAGCGAGATATGGGTGGTCGCCTCGGGAAGCGGTGAGATCACCATCGGAGATTCGATCGTCAGGGCAAAAAAAGGTGATATTTTCACGATCGACAGGCAGACGCGGCACCGCGCAGCCGGCGGAGACGAAGGCATGACGATAGCCGAAATCCAGCTCGGAGACTACCTCGGT
>JAGAAT010000200.1 GCA_017615095.1 bacterium | reverse complement strand
GAGGAACGCCGGAAAATCTTCGATAATCAACGCACTGACCGGGCAGCCGGTCTCGATCGTATCCGACACGCCGGGAACTACGACGGATCCGGTTTCAAAGGCGATGGAGCTTCTGCCTGTAGGACCTGTCATGCTGATCGACACCGCAGGGATAGACGACACGGAAAACGAACTCGGACTTGAGCGCGTCAGGAGGTCGCTCAGAGTGCTGGAGAGCTCGGACATGGCGCTTCTGGTTATCGACGGCTCGGGAAATGCCGGAGAACTGGAAAATGAGGTCCTGAAAAAATGCGAAGAGCAGAAAGTTCCCTGCATAATCATATTAAATAAGACAGACCTGCAGCAGAGTGAAGAGACTTCAAGCTGGCTCAGCGGCAAATCTTTCGTAAAAGTTTCGGTAAAGAACTCAGAAGGTATTGAAACCCTTAAGGAAAAGATCATTGACGCAGCTCCTTCGAGCTGGGAGCCGCCATTTTTGAAGGATCTGCTCTCGCCCGGTCAGGTTGTCCTGCTGGTCACCCCGATCGACGCCAGTGCCCCGAAGGGCAGGATGATCATGCCGCAGGTCCGTGCATGGCGCGACATCCTCGATGCAAATGCGATCGCGCTTTCATGCCAGACGGAAGAGCTCGCTTCGACTCTCGACAGGTTGAAAAACCCGCCGGATCTGGTAGTTACCGATTCGCAGGTCTTCCCGAAAGTTGCAGCAGTCGTGCCGGAGTCCGTTCCCCTCACCTCCTTTTCGATCTTGTCTGCCCGGCAGAAGGGAGATCTCGCCAAGATGGTCAGGGCGGTCAAGGCTGTCGATTCACTGAAACCCGGGGATAAGGTTTTGATCGCTGAAAGCTGCACCCACCACTCTCTCCACGACGACATTGCAAGAGTCAAAATACCGAAATTATTGAGTAAAAAAATTGGCGGAGATCTGGCAGTCGATATTGCCGCCGGAGCCGGATACCCGGAAAATCTTCAGGAATACAAACTTGTGATCCACTGCGGCGCCTGCACGCTTAACCGCAGAGAGATGCTCCGCAGGCAGGCAGTTCCGGCAAAACTCGGACTTCCGATGACAAACTTCGGCGTTCTGATAAGCTACATAAGCGGAGTTTTTCCACGTGCCCTGAAACCGATCCCGGAATTTGAGGAGGAGACATGGTTACGGAAACAATGGTGATTATCGCCATCAGGCAGAAGAACTGGGCGGCTGCCGGTGATCTTGCAGCCCAGCTGAAAGAGTCTAAACCTGAGATGCAACTCATTGAAAATGCAGCCGGAATCGCAGACGCAAGCCCGAAGGCGGCATACCTGCTTTCGCTCTACGCGGGACTTCGTTGGACCGAAATGAACGAGGTGATATGATGACGAAAATTTTACTGATCGAAGGGCCGCTCCTTGATAAAATCGGCGAGCGCGAGCCCGAAATCTACGGAAGAGCCGGCACACGCGAGGCACTTATCGACAAACTGATAAAACGGGCTAACGAGCTCAAGGTCGAACTTGAATTTGTTCAGGATTACTCTGAGGGCAATCTCGCCAAGGCGATCGTGAACGCAAAATGTGACGGCATAATCATCAACCCAGGAGCCTACACACACACCAGCGTTCTTCTGCGGGACGCCCTGCTTACAGCGAAAATCCCCTTCGTAGAAGTCCACATCTCCAACATCTTCGCCCGCGAAACCTTCAGGCACAACTCTTACATCAGCGACATCGCAGCCGGAGTGATCTGCGGTTTCGGAGCAGAATCATACGCAATCGCGCTGGAAGGCCTGCTCGCCTCGTTATAAGCGCACAAAACCCCATAAATCAGCCTTTTTTTTAATTCGATAATAAAAATAATTTGACATTGCGGAAAATAGGAGTACATTCCCGCCGTTTTTTGCAGAGTTGCAACTGTTTTTTTTGAATTTAACTAGAATTTTAGGAGGCTATTATGAAAAAGTTTTTCGCAATTCTCATGACACTTGCAATGTTCGTATTTCTGACCGCTTGCGGCGACAGCAAAGACGAAGAGAAGAATGACAACGATGTTCAGCCGGTAAACGACGAAGAGCCTGTTACTGACGAAGAGCCGGTAACCGACGAAGAGCCCGTTACTGACGAAGAGCCGGTAACCGACGAAGAGCCCGTTACTGACGAAGAGCCGGTTGTTACCGACGAAGAGCCGGTCGTTTCCGACGAAGAGCCGGTCGTTTCCGACGAAGAGCCGGTTGTTACCGACGAAGAGCCGGTTACTGACGAAGAACCGGTAGTTTCCGACGAAGAAGAGATCGACGTTGACGACGAGCCGGAAGAGAACGAATAAGTCTTAATTCTCAGGTTATTCAAAATTTTCAGGGGTGCTCAGGCACCCCTTTTTTTTGCCATTATTCCGACTAAAGAACGGTTTTCAGCCACTTCCCGGTAAGAGAATCTTTGATCTTCATAACCTCTTCAGGGGTTCCCTCAGCAACGATCTTTCCGCCAAGATCGCCGCCTTCCGGTCCGATGTCGATGATGTAGTCCGATGACTTGATTATATCGAGGTTGTGTTCGATCACGATGACAGTCGACCCTTTATTGACAAGCTGGTTGAGTATCGCGATGAGCTTTTTGACATCGTCGAAATGGAGTCCGGTCGTCGGTTCGTCCAGGATGTAGATCGAGCTGTCGGAGCGCTTTTTCGAAAGTTCCTCGGCAAGTTTTATCCTCTGCGCCTCTCCGCCGGAAAGTGTGTGCGCGGGCTGACCGAGCTTGATGTAGCCGAGTCCGATGGAGTTCAGAAGGTCAAGTTTCCGCTTTATCGCAGGGAACGGCGCGAAGATCTCCGCCGCTTGGGCCACGTCTGTTTCAAGGATGTCGTGGATGTCGTAACCCTTGAATTTCACCTGCAAAGTTTCGTCGCTGAAGCGCTTTCCGCCGCAGTCGGGACATTTGACGAAGGTGTTCGGCATGAAATTCATCTCGATCTTGATTATTCCGGCTCCCTGACACGTTTCGCATCTGCCGCCTTTGACGTTGAAGG
>JAGAAT010000199.1 GCA_017615095.1 bacterium | reverse complement strand
TTGATGATGTTGGAATTTACAAGGTCTTCGTAATCTTCGTTGAGAAGTTCGATCAGAGTCGACCATTCCATCGGATCCTTGAAGGGACGGGTCGCGCCTTTGTAGAAAATGTAGTGCCAGCCGAGCTTTTCAAGCTCATCGTCGATCCTGTGCATAAAGTGGACATAAGGATAGTCGTCAAGCTGGAGCGTTTCACCCATGTGCATGTCGTTTTCGCACTGTTTTTTGGTAAGATGTTCCATAAATCTGCGGACTTCCGACTTTCCGGAAGCGGGAAGGGCAAGCAATAAAACGGTGTCGAGCAATTTCTTCATCTTTCTCTCCTTCAAAAGTTTACGTTACTGAATTTCTGTTCGATATCTCCATAAATTTCAGACGGTTTCAGTTCTCCGTTCAGGTGGATTATCTGCACGCGGTCTGCAAAGTCGTCGAGAACGGTTTTGTAGTTGGCGTCGATCTGAGCCAGCATCTCCTGCTGCTCGTAGATCTCTGTTTCGTTTCTGAATCTGTTGAGCCTGTCCATCGCTGTTTTGATGCTGACGTCGATAAAAACAAGGATGTCCGGCATTGTTGCGAAGCGGTTGATCCCCTTGATCCACTCGTAGCTGATGTTTAGCGACTGGTATGCGAGCGAGCTGAAAAAGTAGCGGTCGGTGATGACAACTCTCTTTTTTTTCAGCGCGGGCCAGATGATCTCGCGCAGATGGTTGATCCTGTCGGCAGCGAAAGAGAGCGCCATCATCTCGTGGATAAGCGGTGTCCCGATATTTTTTTTGTCGAGAAAGTCGCGGATGATGCGTCCTGACTGGAGAGTCGTCGGCTCCGCTGTGACGATGACTTCGCGGTTTTTCAACTTGATATAGCGTTCGAGCTCCGTGATTGTCGTGCTTTTTCCGCTTCCGTCGATCCCTTCAACTGCTATGAACATCCCGCCTCCTACTTGATTTTGTAGATTTTCAGGTCATCAAATGCGACATCCGACTTCCAGTTGCCGAACGAGAGTCTGTTGAAGCCGTCCGCCGTTTTGAGCGGCTCGGCATCCCTGTATTTGAGGAAAAGCTCTCCGTCGACGAACCAGTAGATATCCTTTGAAATCCTGATGACTTTTGAATGATAAACGTGTGACTTTTCTAGTTTTTTTCTAGATTCGCTCCGCCCTTTCTCGTGTTCGTCCAACTTTGAAATGACGGAGATCCTGTTTTTCCAGCCGCCCAGGATGAAGGTGTATCCGTCGCCGTGGTCGTGGATCCCGCCGTCTCCCCAGAGGTTGAATTTTACATCGACGGCGTCGCTTCTGCTCATCATCGTAAGTTCGATCACGGCATTTTCGGGAAGTTCGACACCGCTCAGGACGATATTCCTGTTTTTTGCAGTCGTCGAGACGAGTGCACCGTCCCTGATTTTCCAGTCTCCGCCCTGGATCTTGTAGTTCTGACCGGGTTCGGAACGGTTGAAATCGTCTGAAAAAACAAGTTCAGGCTTTTTCCCGTCGAGGAGCCGGTCTGCCTCGCTTTGAGGCGCCTTTTCAGAACATGAGAGAAACGAAAAGATGAAAACTATGGATAAAACAAGCCTTTTCATCGAGACTCCGAATGAACAGCGAATTCATAAAACCCTGATTTCGTCAAAAAACAGCGCTTTTTATCACCGAGCCCGGATAAACGCAAATTTGTCGCAGCGGTCGAAAATGTTTTCTTGACTTCGCTAAAAATATAATTAGAAAATATTCATGTTTTATTTTGTTAGTTTCGAGGTTGATATGAAAATAATCGTTGTTATTGTTCTGTTTTTGTCGTTTATTTCGTCGTGTAAAAATAATGATAGTATCGGTTTTGATCTTCCTGATGAATGTTGCGGAAAATGTGAAATTGCATCCGGTTTAAACGGCTTTAGCGATTCTGTTATCAATGCTTCTGCTGCATTTTCAAACTGCATCTGCCTTGAAAGCGGCACATTCGAGGGTGAAATCAGGCTTTCAAAGCCGGTCAGGCTGATAGGCAGGGCAGACGGGAGTTCACGTTTGAAGAGCATCACGATAGCAAACGCCGGCGAGACCCTTCTTTCAAGTCTCAGGATAGGCGGCAGTGCTGTCGAAAATGCGGCTGTTACGGTCGTTTCATCCGATGTTACGCTTGACCGCGTCAGGATCGAAAACGTGACTGCTGCAGCGCTTGCCGGAGGGCGCGGGATCACGGTCTCCGGTAAAAAATCGCGGGTAGAGCTCAGAAATTCCGTCATCGACGGGGTCGAGGGCAGCGGTATCCTGATTGACGGTGGACACGATATCAGGCTTCAAAACGCTCGTATCTCGAACTGCGGTTTCGGCGGGGTCTGGTTTCAGAATCAAGATGGCGATCAGGCATTGCTTGTGATAGAAAAATCAAATATTTACAGGACTGGAGCTCTCTCTGTCGAACTTCTTGGCAACATCTTTCTCGGGGCATACGGAAGCAGCTTCGGAGAGGTCGGGAAGCGGGAGCTTGCCGGCGGTACGGCGGGGGACGGGATCGTAATAAAGCCCGGTTTTTCTGCACCTGAGGAGTTTGCCGAGCTTGAAGATATAGTGATTTCCGGTTTCCCTCGGGCGGGGATGATTTTTGACGGGGAGGAGCTCGAAAACAGTGTCGGCGGGGTACGGCTGAAAAATATCAGACTTGTCTCTGAGTCCGGGAGCTACGGCATCGTAAGCCAGAATTTTGCCGGATTTACGCCTGTTGTAGATGGAGATGTCGAAAATCCGTTTGCCGGAAACGATGCGGCACTCACATCTCCGCTTCCTCTCTTTGATACGCCGCTGGAGCTCGAATGAGGGCTCTTGTCATCCTGTTTCTGATCTTTTCCGCAGGCTGCGGAGGCGTGAC
>JAGAAT010000198.1 GCA_017615095.1 bacterium | reverse complement strand
GACGAATTTTATTCACCCTTTGCTTTTGAGGAGGAGGATCCCTAGGATGAATTTGTCAACTACGAGGAGGATGATGAGCCGTTTTGGGATGATTTTTATATTGATTGGAGCAAGCCTCCTGCCGGTACGGACCAATGAACTTTTTGCTGCCGAAAGTCCGCTCGAGGCGCTGGCGGCGTACCTGCGGGACAAAAACATCTCTTCGGAGACCCTGGAAGAGCTCTACAGCTGCACGACGCTCGACGAGATGCTGCGTCAGAGCCTGAAATCGCTCGACAACCTTGAGGAGTCGCTTGTTTCGTCTAGGAAAAGGACGCGGGTCGCCGGGCTCCTGCCTGAAATAAGTATCTGGGGGAAGTACAAAAACGATGAAAAGCTCTACCTTTACCAGAAAAACAACATCTCTGTGGGAAAAGATTATGTGACGGTCGGTCCAGACGACAACAATACGACCTACGGAGATCTCGTAAGTTATGAAGTAGGTGGCAAAATTTCATTCAACATGTCGAAATTATTGTATAATCCTGATATGATAAGGTTTGGGGAACAGGAGCAGAAACTCTACTTTCTGCGCATCGATATGGTCGACCGGCTGAGCAATATCTACTTTTTTGCGGCAATGCTCCGCGCCGTGAGCGAACTGAAGATCGATATCCCGGCCGAGAAGAGGATCCTGTTCGAGGTGATGAACAGAAAGAATCTGGGCTGGCTCAAGGCTCATGCGGGCATCGACCTGACTTCGTGCTGGGGGGATAATGAAAATGAATAGACTTATCTGCTTGATTTTACTGTTTGTTTCTTTTGCCGTTTCGTGCTCGCCAGATCCGCCGGAAAAGAGAGAGTACGAACCCTTTGTGTGCGTGGATCAGCCCGAGGAACGCCTCTATTTCCCCGAGGAGGAGCTGGTTTTTGAGTTTAACATGCCCGTGAACGAAAACTCTGTTTCGGGTTTTTCCGTCTCCTGCGGAGAGTGCGAAAATACTCCGCAAGTGTCGGTTTCTGACAACAAAATCAGGGTGCTGTCTCCGCTTCCCGAGAAGAGTTTTCTGGACATAGTGATCACGTCGGCACTCAAATCCTTCGACAACAGACCGCTGATGATAGGCGGCGCCTTCACCGAAAAGAGGGAGATCATCGAACTTAGCTACGAGACCGGCGGCAAACTTCCTGAGGTTAAGACTGTTGTTCCCGACGATACGAAAAGTTCGACAGTTGCCGTCGAATTTGACTCTCCCGTGAGTTTCAACTTTTCAGATATCGAACCTAAGCCCTTGGATCTGTTGAAACTCGAAGAGCTGTTTGTCTTTGTTTACGACTCTCCGGCGGAGGCTTTCACCATTCGTAATGTGCGGGCTATCGAGAGAAATTCGATACTTGAAGAGATAAAAATCGCGCTTCCCGACATCGATCCGCACGATTCACATTTGCAGTTGAAAACCGAGGTCGATGACAGCGTTTTCAGGCTCAGGATAACGGATCCCGGGGCTATCGCCGGAGCTCTGGAGAACCGGATTTTTATCTGCGATGTCAGCTGTGAAGTCGTGATCGATTCGCTTCAGCCGGAAAAAAACTATACCTTCGAGCTTACCCTATACACAAAAGTCGGGATAAAAAGAGAGTCGATAGAGGTAGCTACGACCGCCGCAAAGCCGCACATCATCATTTCCGAGGTGATGCATTCGCCGAACGGTGAGCCTCAGAAAAACTTTGAATTTGTTGAGATTTTCAACAGTGGTTCGATAGATTTCGATCTTTCAGGATGCTCTGTCGATGACAAAAACGACGGCAAGGGTGTCGATCCTCTGGCTCCGGCAGACTCAGCCCGGAGCATGATCCTGAAGCCGGGAGAGCTTGCGGTTATAACCGGGAACGAGGCGGATTTTTCGGAGCTGCTTGCCGGAGGGGCGCTCTGGCTCAAGGTCGATGATACGACCATCGCGGACGGGGGGCTTACAGCTGCTGAAAGCGTTCAGATCCTCTGCGGAGAGGATGGCGGAACTGTGATCACGGCAGAGTTCGACCCGTCGAAAATCAAGACAGAAAAGGGTTTTTCTGCAAATCAGGACAAGTCTGGGACATTGTGCCAGTCAAAGGAGGAGGGGGGAACGCCGGGAATTTACACCGAATGCCGTTGAAATAACCCGAATTTGTTGACTTGACTGTTTCTGCTGTTAGAGTCCGTCCCGCGAGCCGGACCTGACGGAAATCGGTGCAATTCCGATGCTGTCCCGCAACCGTGTAGGCTAAAGCCAAGCCGGATACGCCAGTACGAAGCTCAGTAATGAGTACCCCGAGGAGGGAAAAATTGCGATTTCAGGGTTTTCACAATTTTTCCGCATTATTGTCTCTTTTTTGAAGGAGGAGGAAATGAAAAAACCTATCTTTGTTTTGATGCTTGTTTTGGCTCTTGCTTTCTTTGTTTCGTGCGGCAGTTCGAACAATGAGGAACCTGATTCGGATGCTGTTACGACGGACGAAGAACCGGTAACAGATGAAGAACCCGCAACTGACGGGGAGCCAGTGACAGATGAAGAACCTGTAACTGACGAGGAGCCAGTGACAGACGAGGAACCGGTAACGGATGAAGAACCTGTAACCGATGAAGAACCCGTAACGGACGAAGAACCGGCAACGGACGACGATCAGGAGGAGCCGGAACCGGTCATCCTGCATCCCTACGTCGGAAAGTACCACGACGACTGGCAAATGCGCCATGTCATCTCTCAGGACAAGTGGTACCAGTCAGGCTACGGCGATGCCAGCATCTTTGAAATCACGCAGGTCGATACCGAAAACAACGTGATAATAGCTCACAACGCCGGGACAAACCAGTGGAATGCCGGGCTTTGGAGCAAATTCGATATCGTGATTTATGAAGAGAACACCTACTACTGCCAGACAGCTTTCAATGCCGAGAGCGAGGCGGCTGCCGTCAATGTGCCTTCGGCTGCTCACGAAAATCCGACGGATCTCACAAATTCCTGCGGCGGCTCTCCGTGGTCGATGCTTTTCAAGGAGTTCGACCAGTCGATCGACAAGGAGGACGCAAAGATCGTTGCATGGGCGACAGGATATGAAAATTATATCCCGGGCGGAAACGTCGATGAGGAGTGGCAGACTCCGGACAAGGCTCTGGGCGCGGCAGTCGGTGATTCCTACGACATCGTCTGCCTCGGCAGCGGCGGCGAGATCACGATGACCTTCTCCACCCCGATCACCAACGGCGACGGCGCAGACTTTGCTGTCTTCGAGAACTCGGCGATCGACGGCTTCTGGGAGCTTGCAAAGGTCTCCGTCAGCAGCGACGGCGAGCACTTCTTCACTTTCGATAACTTCTATCTCGGCGCAAACCCTGTCGGAGCGTACGGAACGCACGACTGGCAGCTGATCCACGGGCTTGCGACGCAGTTCATGCAGGGCAAAGGGACGCTCTTTGACCTTGACGAACTCAAAACTATCGACGATGACGATCTTGACATAGACGCGATCACGCATGTCAAAATCACCGACATCATCGGCGACGGCTCCGTCCTCGACACGATGGGCAACAAGATCTACGATCCCTATCCGACGACCGGCAGCGCAGGCTTCGACCTTGACGCGATCGGCGTTATCAACCAGGCTGCACTCTAATTTCACGATCCCGCAAATTTGGCGGAGTCCTGCGATACAGACTTGAAATTCGACAACTTTTCTTGCTTTTGTCGGTGCGGCTGATTAAATGCCGCAGTATTTTTCTTTATTAACCGATCAAGGAGAAAATTATGAGAAAAATTTCCGTCAGAGGACAGTCGATGCCCCTTTCACCGATCAGAAAACTTGCTCCCTATGCCAACGAAGCGAAGGCAAAGGGAAAAACGGTTTACCACTTCAATATCGGCCAGCCCGATGTAGAAACTCCCGAAGAGATGCTCAAGGTTCTGGGCGAGATCAAAACGAAGGTCATTGCTTACGGACCGAGCCAGGGTATTCCCGAGTATCAGGATGCGCTCGTAAAATACTATGCAAGATACGATATCCCGCTTACCCGCGACAACATCATGGTCACGACCGGCGGCAGTGAAGCGATCATCATGGCTTACACAGTCTGCCTTGACGCTGGCGACGAAGTCCTCATTCCGGAACCTTTCTACACCAACTACAACGGTTTTGCGACAGCTACCGGCGTAAAGATAGTTCCGATCACGACGAAAATCGACAACGACTGGGAGATCCCGGCTGTCGAAGAGATCGAAAAGCTCGTAACTCCGAACACGAAAGCGGTCATGATCTGCAACCCGAACAACCCGACGGGAAAGGTTTATTCGAGAGAAGAACTTTCCAAGATCGTCCAGCTCGCGATCAAAAAAGACCTCTTCATTTTTGCGGACGAAGTTTACCGTGAATTCATTTTCAACGGCGAAAAACATGTCAGCCTTCTCAGCTTCGAAGAGGCGAAGGACAGAG
>JAGAAT010000197.1 GCA_017615095.1 bacterium | reverse complement strand
GGAAACTCTCTCTCCAGCCGAGACGAGGAGTTCTCCGACTGCCGATTCGGGAACGACCAGAACGATCGTCGAGCCCATCTCGAACATACCGAGTTCTTCATTCTGGCGGTAGCTCCTCTCAACACTCTGCCAGCTCTCCGCTGCCAGTTCGCCGGCAAAGTTCATCTTTATCGAACCGACAAATGAGGCTCCGACGGCAGTGTAAAAATATTCGAAATCCCGATGCCGGAATTTAACGATGACACGCTCGTTGCGTACGAAGAGTTCGTCTATCGAGTTCACCGCGAGTGCATTGACAGGAAAGAGGCGCCATCCGGTGTGAAGGTACGCCATGACATCCGATTCGACCGGAACGTGGAACCTGTGGTAGTTGCTCGGCGAAAGGTAGATCGTTATAAGTCTGTAGCCCTCTTCAAAGTTCAGCTCCTTGCGGATCAGCCCCGAAATCGTGTAGGTTTTGCCCTTGACCTGTGTCGCAGTGTCCGAATCGGTATATTCACACACGCTTACGGTGCCGTCGCAGGGTGATAAAAATGCGCTCTCGTTTCCAGGGATAGGGCTTTTGGAAGCGTCCAGCCTCCGCGTGAAGAACTGGCAGAGCGAGTCGTAGCTTTCCAGTCCGCCCTCGTATTTATCCATGTCGATCCCGTAGTGCGAGGCAAAAAGCCTTATCGCCGCCTGAACAAGGAACTCAGGGTGTTCGAGCTTGGTGATCCTGCCCCATATCCGGCTTAAAAACGGTAGTGATATCAGGTTGAGAAAAAATATTTTCAGTCGCTGCAAGTCCATCTCCTCAAAAAAGCCTGTGACTATACCATATAAATTAAAAAAAGAGTCGAAAAAAATGAGCTGCGTGTTTTTTTTATTATTTTTGTTATAATCATGCGATTTTGTATGGAGGAGCGATGAAAGCATATCTTAAACTTCTGAGACCGCATCAATATGTCAAAAACCTGTTGATATTTTTTCCGATTTTTTTCGATCTGAAAATTAACGATTTCAATCTTCTAATAAATGCAGCCGTCGCCTTCATCTCTTTCTGCCTTGCGGCGAGTACGATTTATATCTTTAATGATATCAGAGATATAGATAAAGACAGAGAACATCCTGAAAAACGCAGGCGTCCGATAGCTTCGGGAGCCGTTTCCATAAAAAAGGCGTGGATCATAGACGCGGTCCTTCTCCTGCTTTCATTCTCGGCAGCCTCTTTTGCCGGGCTGAAAATGATAGTGATCGTCGCCGCTTACCTGATGATAAACCTGGTCTATTCTCTCGGGATGAAGAATATCGCCATCCTCGATGTCTTTTCGATTTCGACCGGTTTCCTGCTCAGGCTCATATCGGGGACCGAGCTCGGTGCTGTCCCCGGAGTCGTACCGTCGCACTGGATCATAATCATGACCTTTCTTCTGAGCCTCTTTCTGGGCGTCGCCAAGCGCAGAGACGACCTTCTGCTTGCCGAGAGCGGCGTCAGCGTCAGAAAGTCGATATCCGGCTATTCGCTCGAGTTCGTCAACAGCGTAATGAGCATGATGTGCGCCGTGATCATCGTTTCGTACCTCCTCTACACGCTGGATCCCGATACGGTAGCGCACTTCAATTCGCACTATATCTACTTCACGACATTTTTTGTGATCCTCGGTCTCCTGCGCTACCTTCAGATAACTTTCGTGCACCAGAAGAGCGGTTCTCCGACTGAAATAGTCCTGAAGGACAGGTTCCTGCAACTGGCGCTTGTTGCCTGGGTCGTTTCGTTCGCTGTTTTTGCTTACTAGAAAAATCAGTAATAAAATCCGAAAGTCAGCACATATCCCCTGATCTTGAATCTGGTCAGTTTGCCGTCGTTTTCACGAAATTCGGTCGATCCGGAAAAGCCGATCCCGAGCTTGGGATATATGGCTGCGACGATGTGGAAGGGGATGACGTATTCGACTGATGCCCAGTATTCGATAAAGGTCTGCCTGATCCCCGCCTCGGCGTAGGAGTAGCTGTTGTTGTTCTGCTTTATCACCGTCGAGTTGTACTTCGCCTGCCAGACGAGGAGGCTGCCGCTCATCAAAAGACCGCCGAACTGCTTGAAATCCAGGAAAAACTCGTCGGAAAACTCTGCGGCAGGCATTTGAAAGTCGTCGGATTCGTTGATGTTTTCTGTCTGAATGATCGGTTTGAACCGGCTCTCCTGCTTCATCATCAGGTAGTATGTCGGGAAGAATGTCAGGGCGAAATTGTTTTGGATCCTGCCCTTCTCTTTGTCCGCTCTGAGCCTCAAAAAGGGGAAGATCGTATGCAGAGTCACGTCGTTTTCAAAGTTTACGGTTGCCGATTCCGTGTCGTAAAAGCCGAACTCCTCGTTCTTTACCCGTTTGTACTCGAGCCCGAAGCTGAGTGCGATGAATGCCGGTCTGCGCAGCAGGTAGAAACCGAATATCTCCGCTCCGACCTGAAATGTTTTTGAAAAAACGGCGTATTTGCTGCCTTCGTACTCTTGCAGGCTCTTTTTTTCTGATTGGAGAGTGTAGCTGCCGTAAAGTGATGAAAAATAGAGCGGATTGTAGTGCCATAGCAGATCCAGTGACGGATAAAAGCCGGAGGATGAGACATAACTCAGATCGATGTTGAACCTGTTGCTGTTGATGTCGCCGTCAGGCTTTTCCTGATCCTTGCCTGTATCGTAATTTTCGGCGGAGAGTGATGCTAAGAGAAACGAAAGAAGTAGGAAAAGCAGCGCCGGTTTTTTCATCATTTCGTGTCGATTATCCAGAAATCGATAT
>JAGAAT010000196.1 GCA_017615095.1 bacterium | reverse complement strand
TGACCAGGCTTACAGATTCGTAATCATTGCACAGATCCTCGTTTTCGCTGTCGGCGAACTCATCTTCTCGCCCAGATTCACCGAATACGTCGCATCCGTTGCTCCGAAGGATAAAGTCGCTTCCTACATGGGTCTTTCGGCTCTTCCGATGTTCATTGCAAGACCTATCAACGGTTTCGTTTCCGGTCTTCTCATCGCGAATCTCTGCTACGACGGCGTTAAGGCTAAGATTGAAACAGGAAACATCGAATACCTCGAAAGTCCTGAATTTATGTGGATGATATACTTCGCTCTCGCTATCATCAGCCCGATCGCGGTAATCGCACTCAAGAGAACGCTTACTCAGGACAATGCTGAAGAACAAAAGCCTGCTGAAGAAGCAAAGGCTGAGGCATAAGGAGGGAATCATGGCTAAAAAGAATGTAAACTACAAAGCAATACTTAAAGACGGTTTTATCCTTATGGTCGCAGGTCTCGCTTTCGCTATCATCGTAAAACTCGGCTTCGACTTGCTTCAAGGTGATGTACAAGACAGCCCGCTGGTTTCACTGATAATTCAGGAGAACACCGCCAAAATAACAGAGACTATACAGAAGGACAAAACAACCGTAAATAAGCAGGATGATCAGAAAAGAACTCCGCTCATGTGGGCTTCCTACCTTAATTACGGTAACAGAAAAAAGATCACCGCGAAAAACGGTGAGGCAACAGATGAGGATGCGGATCCGATACAGAAATTTCTCAAGACGGTAGTTTATGATCCTTTGCGCAAATTACTTAATGTTGCCGGTGAAAACAAAAAAGAAGACGGAACAGAAGTAGAAAATCCGAGTCTTGAAGAAAAGAGACTTGAAATGACGAAACTTCTTCTTGAAAACGGCGCTGATGTCAAAATCGTCGATGAAGACGGCTGGACTGCTCTCATCTGGGCTGCCTGGACCGGAATGCCGACAGTCGTTGAAGAGCTCGTAAAGGCAGGCAGTGATGTCAACGTTCTCGACAATCAGAAACAGTCTGCTCTTATGATCGCTGCTCAGAGAGGAAACGACAAAGTTGTCGAGATCCTCATCAATGCAGGCGCTGACAAGACATTCAAAAATGCAGCAGGCAAAGGAGCAGAAGAACTGGCAAACGAATACATGACTCAGTTCCCTGACAGAAAGGCAAACTACGAAGCTGTGATCAAAGCTCTCAAAGCTCCGCTTCAACCGAAACCTGTAGAGACGTCTCCGGCAGAAGAAAAACCTGCTGAAGAGGTAAAGGAGGCTCCGAAAGAAGAAGCTCCGGCAGAAGCCGAAGCAAAACCTGCGGAAGAGGCTAAACCCACAGAGTAATTTCCGACCGACCGGTCAAATATCAATCTGTCTGAAATTCAATCTTTGAAAGTTTCGATTCAGTGTCTGATTATGCGTGGATCGTTCTGCCGAGAGCGTTGAGTACCGCTTCCATCGAAGCTTCTGAAAGTGTCGGGTGCGGGTGGATCGACTCAATTATGTCTTCTGCTGTCGCACCGAGATTCATCAGCGGGATGAACTCTGCGATGAGGTCTGTTGCGCCGTAGCCGATGATGTGCGCACCGAGGATCTTGTGACTCTCCTCATCGATGATGACCTTGACAAAGCCTGTCGTGTGATTCGAAGCGACAGCCTTCCCGTTTGCCGTGAAGGCGAATTTCCCGACTTTGTACTTGAGCCCTTTTTCAGCCGCCTGAGCCTCTCTGAGACCGATCGATGCGATATTCGGAGTGCAGTAGATGCAGGCTGGGTTGTTGGTGTAGTTTATCGGCTCAGTAGGAAGCCCCGCGATATGCTCGACAACTGAGATACCCTCGTGCTCCGCTGTGTGGGCGAGCATCGGAGTCGGGATGACGTCGCCGACTGCGTAGACGCCGGGGACATTCGTTTCAAAGTGCCCGTTTACCGGTATGAAGCCGCGTTTGTCGCGCTGAACGCCTGAGTTTTCAAGAGCAAGATTGTCGGTGTTCGGAGATCTTCCGATGCTCGAAAGCACCTGCTCTGCCTCGACCTGTGTGCCGTTTGCAAGTGAAATAACTACCTTGCCGTCAAGCTTTTCGACCTTTTCAACAGCCGTTCCTGTGTAAAGTTTGATCTTTTTCTTCTTGAACTCCTTTGTGAGCTCCTTGGAGATGTCTGCGTCCTCGAGCGGGATGATGGTGCTCAGAGCCTCGATGATCGTGACTTCGACGCCGAAAGTGTGGTAGACGAAGCCGATTTCAACGCCGATGACTCCGCCGCCGATGATCGCGATGCTCTTCGGGAGCTTTTTCGGGAAGAGCGCTTCGTCGGAGCCGATGATCTGCTCTCCGTCGATCGGGAATGCGGGGATGTCGCGGACTTTCGAACCTGTCGCGATGATGATGTTTTCAGCTTCGAACTCGGTTTCGCCTGCTTTTACGGTGTGTGCCGAGGTGAACTGTGCGAGTGCGTCAACGTGACGGATCCCGTTCTTTTTGAAGAGATACTGGATCCCCATCCTGTTTTTGGCTGCGACATTCTGAGCATATTCGACGACCTTGTCCCAGTCGAATGACGGTTCGCCTGCGGAGATCCCGAACGCTCCGCAGTTTTTGACGCTGTTGAGCGCCTCCGCCGCCGAAATTAGTGCCTTCGTCGGGATGCATCCCCGGTTGAGGCATGTCCCGCCGAGATATGATTTTTCGATTACAACAGGCTGAAGCCCGAGCTGAGCTGCGCGGATCGCCGCAACGTAGCCGGCAGGACCTGCGCCGATGATGAGAAGCTTTACTTTTTCCATGTTTCCTCCGGTTTACAAAAGTTCAACGGTTAAAATTACGGGAAACGGATAAATTTCTCAACTTTTACGCCGATATTTCGGCTCTATCCGATTTTCTCCCCGTCCGGTTGACAAAAAATAACCTTAAACAATAATTAACGGCATTTTTTTTTGAGGGGGACAAATGGATTCTGAGAAAAAGAAGTTTCTGATTTACGGGTTGGTTTTTTTGCTTGTCTTCAGTGTTACTTTCGGGCTTCTTATGGTCTTTAAGGGCGGCGGAAATGAAGATACGGCTGAAAAAAAGGTCGAACAGGTCGCGGAGAAGGAGTCTCCCGCCCAGACAGAGGCTGTTGTCGAAGAGGTGAAGAGAGAGCCTGAACCTGAGCCTGCACCCGAACAGGCGGCAGCGCCCAAGGCAGAAGCTCCGAAAAAGCAGCCTGAAGAGCCCAGAAAGGCAGTTGCTGCTCCGACGGAAAGCAAACCGCAGAAGGCTGTCCCGGCAAAAGAAGAGAAAAAGGAGCCGGCAAAGCCTATGAACAGAAACATCTTCGACAGAACTAGTGATAACGACAGAGCCTCTTTATCCGATTCGCTGAAGCGCAGAGCCGAGGCGAGAAACTCCTCGACATCAGCGAATGCGGCATCCCAGACGGCGGCGAAGCAGGATTCTTCGGCCTCCGTCATGCCCAAAAAGGATGCTCCGAGTGCCGAAAAGAGGAAGCGCGAACTCACGCCTGAGCAGGTCCGCGAGGTCATCCGCAACAATCAGGGCACGGTCAAGCACTGCTACAACAAATCTCTGAAGGATAACGCGTCTCTCAGCGGAAAGGTCGAACTTATGCTTACGGTCGGTGGGAACGGAAGGGTCAGGACGGTGTCGATCCTCACTGACAAATTCCGTCACACGGCGATCGGTTCCTGTCTCGTGGATCGTACGAAAACGTGGATCTTCCCGACCTTCGATGCTGATTCTCAGGATGTTACTGTCCCGTTCGTTCTGGCTGTTTCCAAATAAAATGACATCATCCGGTGATCGAAAATGGTGAAAAAAAGAGTTTCGTACGTCTGTTCAAACTGCTCCTACACCGCGCCGAAATGGCTCGGAAGATGCCCCGAATGCGGTGAATGGAACACTCTGGAAGAGAAAAGCGAAACTGTTGCAAATGATCAGAATCACAGACTTTTTGCCTCGTCTCCGGACACGGTTTTCACTCACATCACCGATGTAAAAACTGTTGACAGCGAGCGTATCCCGACAAAATACAAGGAGTTCGACCGGATCATGGGCGGCGGTGTCGTAAAGGGGAGCTACAACCTGATCAGCGGTCATCCCGGCATCGGAAAATCGACTCTCATGCTGCAGCTTGCGCTTGAATTTTCAAAGACAAAGCGTGTCCTCTACCTTTCGGCGGAGGAGAGCGTGTCGCAGGTGAAGATCCGTTTCGAGCGTCTGAGCGGGGGAGAGGAGTGCGGGACGCTCTTTTTATCGAACGAGAGCAACCTCGACAAGCTTCGCGCAAAGCTTGATGAAGAGCATTTCGACATACTTTTCTGCGATTCTATCCAGGCGGTGTACTCGCCTGAGGTGCTCGGGATCCCGGGTTCGGTCAGCCAGATCAAAGAGTGCGCTGTCCGCCTGCTGGAGACCTCGAAGCGCTGCAACATCACGGTTTTTGTAGTCGGTCACGTTACGAAGAGCGGAGCAGTCGCCGGACCGATGCTGCTTGAGCACATGGTCGACTCGGTCCTGCTTTTCGAGGGCGATCCGTCGCTCGGATACCGTATTTTAAGGTGTTCGAAGAACCGTTTCGGCGCTACGGACGAGGTCGGGATCTTCACGATGACCTCAAGCGGTCTGGTCGAGGTCGAAAACCCGAGTGAATTTTTCCTGACGGACGACAACGAAAACGGCACGATTTCGGGTTCTGCTCGGGCTCTGGTGCTTGAAGGTACGCGCCCGTTCCTGATCGAAGTCCAGTCGCTTGTCACATCCTCCAACCTGCCTCAGCCGCGCCGCGTTGCAACAGGATTCGATATCGGAAGGCTTGCTATGCTCTGCGCGATACTTGAAAAAAGGTGCGATATATACTGCTCGAGTTTTGATATTTTTGTCAATATCGTCGGCGGTCTGCGCGTAAAAAGTACCAGCGTGGACATGCCGCTGGCGGCTTCGCTGCTGTCATCGATCCTGGGGCTGCCGCTGCCGCCTGCATGGGCGTTTATCGGCGAGATCGGTCTCGGCGGCGAGATCCGTGATGTCCCGGGGATGGACATCCTGATCAAGGAGGGTGTCAGACTCGGTCTTTCGAGGATCTTTATCCCGCAGACCCGTTCGACTTCGAAATATTCAGGCAGGTTCGGTGATGCCGAAATCGTCAAGATCAAGACGATAGATGAGCTCCGCGAGCAGATAGCAGAGACCAATATTTTTGAGACAAACGCGAGAAAACATTAATAAAAACGATGAGTTGTAAGAAATCAGAACTTTTGGCGCCCGCCGGGAATCCGGAAAAACTGATCTGGGCTGAAAAGTACGGCGCGGATGCCGTTTATTTTGGTGTAGACCGCTTTTCGCTCCGCTCTTTTGCGGGGAATTTTTCGATAGACGAGGCGGCTAAGGGGCTTGAGTATCTCCACAAACGCGGGAAGCGCGGCTATGTTACCCTGAACATCTACCCCGATTCCGTGGAGTACGGCGACCTTCTGAAGACTGCCGGATTTCTCGAGGACTGCGGCGCGGATGCCTTCATCGTCAGCGATTTCGGTGTCATCACGGCGCTGAAAAAGGCTGGCTTAAAGGTCCCGCTGCACATTTCGACGCAGGCGAACACTGTCTCCTGGCAGACGGTCAACGCATACTTCGACTACGGTGCGAAGCGCGTGAACCTGGCAAGGGAACTCTCGTTTGACAAGATCTCGGAAATCGCAAAAAACAGAAGTGATTACGTTGAGTTGGAGGTTTTTATCCACGGCGCAGTATGCTTCAGCATGTCGGGTAGATGCGCGATCAGCGACTGGCTCACCGGCAGAAGGGCGAACCGGGGCGAATGCACCCACCCGTGCCGTTGGAAGTACAGCGTCGTCGAGGAGACGCGCCCCGGCGAATACATGCCGGTCGGCGAAGACGAGCGCGGCGCATACATCTTCAACACGAAGGAACTTGCGCTTTTCGACTATGTTCAGCCGCTGAAGGAGCTCGGCATCGACTCCTTCAAAATCGAAGGCAGGATGAAGTCGATCCACTACATAGCTTCGGTAGTTTCGTTCTACAGAAGGATCCTTGACGGCGAAAAGATCGGGCGTGAAGAGGCTTTCAGGCTTCTGAACCGAGTCAAAAACCGCGGTTATTCGACTGGTTTTATGAAGGGCGGAGTCACGCCGGACGACTATCAGACCGCCGGAGACGGCTCTAATTCCGAAGCAGAGTTCGTTGCGAACATAACGGAGCGGAAGGAGGGAGACCTCTTTGTCGCCGAGGTCAGGAACCACATCGAGGCGGGGGAGACGGTCGAGGTCCTGGATCCGTCGGGACGGACGGAACTCTTCAAAATGCCGGAGCTTTTCCGCTTTACCGACGGGAGCGAGGCAAAAGCCGCCAACCATTCGAAGTTTATCCTGCTTGAAGGAAAGTTCGAACCTTTCTCAATACTTAGGAGAATATGATGTGCTGGCACAGACTTATAAAAATTGACGCGAAGCAGAACTTCTACTTCCATTTCACGGTCGAGAGCCATGAAAATCTCGGACTGATCTCGACGCTTCGGAAGGAGAACGGTTTCCTTTGGCTCGACTGCTTTACGCCGATGAGTTCGGCTGCCTGCTTCGACTCCGTGATTGAATCCATCCTTAAAGAGATAAGAAACGGTCATGTGTAGGAAATTATTTGTTGTTTTTCTTGTGATTTTGAGTTTTTCAGAGCTTTTCGCTCTGGTTGAGGGCAGGATCTCCGGCAACAAGATCCCGTCGCTTTCGACCACTGTTTCGATCGAAGAGTCGAATTTCGCCTACAACGCGCCGCTTATGAAGTATTTCAACCTGAATGCCGGTCTTACGGCGACACGGATGAACCGCTACGGTCTCAGTTTCGGCATCGACTGGCAGTGGCTCGACGGCAAAAATGTTTCGGCGCTGCTCCGCGTGAACGGGCTTTTTCTTACGAATCATAAATTTTCCAAAATATTTTTGGGAGGTTATGCTGATGTCGCCATTTTGGGCGGCGTCAAGATCTCAGGCTTCAAAGGGATAATCCACACCTCCGTTTCGGCAAATCCGACGACCGGCAGGGAGGACGTTCTGGTCGCGCTCGAGCTCCAGCTCGGCGCTTATGTCTCACCGAACGAGAGCTTCAACCTCTTTTTCGGTCTTGCACCGGGGCGCTATTTTGTCGGGCAGGAGTATTTTTATTTCAATTTGATAATCTCCATGGAAGCCTTTCTCTGGAAATAGCCGGACGCAATATTTTTCGGGAATAATTTTTAATCACAGCTTGTTCTTTTCGTGAAGCTTAGAGGAGAGATGGAAGAGCTGCTGAAGACGAATCTTGACACGATTTTCAACTACGCGCT
>JAGAAT010000195.1 GCA_017615095.1 bacterium | reverse complement strand
GAGATCTTCGCACCCGTTCTCACGGTTTACGTTTATGACGACAAGAAATTCGTCGAGACGATGGATCTCTGCGACAAGACTTCTCCGTACGCACTTACCGGCTCGATCTTCGCAAACGACAGAAAGGCTGTCGCTATGGCTGAAGACGCACTCAGACACTGCGCAGGCAACTTCTACATCAACGACAAGCCCACAGGTGCAGTTGTCGGTCAGCAGCCCTTCGGCGGTGCAAGAGGCAGCGGAACGAACGACAAGGCGGGCAGCAGCGTCAACCTGCTCAGATGGACAAGCCAGAGAGCGATCAAGGAAAGCCTTGTTTCTCCGCTTGATTACGGCTATGCATTCCTTGGCGAAAAGTAAACGCTTAAACTCTTAAACCCTTTTCCGCACAGCCTCTCCGGAGGTTGTGCGTTTTTTTTATTTATGAAGAAGAAAAATTTCGACTGGTACCTCCGCACATACCGGTTCAATGAAAAAATTGACCGGAAATTCACGAATTTCGGCAAATTCGTATGCATAATCGCCGTCGTGCTCCTGCTCTTCATAAATATTCGGACAAGCAACCTTTTTCTGATGTTCTCAATCGCTTCAGCGATGATCCTTGCAGATCTCCTTTCGCTTATCGGAAAGCTCCCGAAGCTCGGGATGACCCGCTACCTGCCGGAAAACTGCTCAAACAGAAAGCGCTTCAACTACAACGTAACACTCTCGGTCATTGAGAGCCGGAAGCCGATCAGGGGACGCCTCTACTTCCAGGAGATAGCGGCAAATCCGACTCCGAGCTTCGAGGTCTTCGACACCACTCCCGAACCCGGCGAGGAAAAGCGCAACAGATTCGACCGGATGATGGGCTACTACCGCTGGAAGTGGCTTATCCAAAAAAACCGCGGAGGCGACTATCCTGAGGTCGAAATCGGTTTGAAACAGGATTCTCAGATCCAGACCTTCTCCGCAAACTTCACTCCGGCAAGGCGCGGCAGGATCGGCTTTTCCGGTGCCTACATCTACAAAAAGGGGATCTTCGGGATCTTCAAAAAGGGTATAATTATTGAAAATTATTCGAGTTTCGTCGCATTCCCGGAAATTTTTCCATTCGACACGGGATCGATCCTCCAGAGCGGAGGCGGCACCGGCGGCGAAAAGAGCCGCGAAACTCCCGAGACAGGCAGCGGCTTCGAACTCAAGTCGCTCAGAGACTTCATGCCGGGGGACTCTCTGCGCAACATCCACTGGAAATCAAGCGCCAAATCGGGCACGCTCAAAACAAAGGAGTTTTACAAAGAGGTCGATGCAGGCTCCGTCCTGTTCATTGACAACTCATTTTCAGGGCGTTACCTCGACGGCTTCGAACAGCTTCTTTCAGGCGCGGCGTCGCTTCTCTGCCGGCTTGACCAAGAGGACCGACTTCCGCAGACCGTAATGATCGGCGAAGAGGTTTTTGAAACACCTGAAAACGCCCCGAAGCCGCTCAACGAACTCCTGAACCTGCTCGCATTCGCTGAAGGCAGCCAGACAAAAATAGATAATAATGTGAAATTAAATGAGATTTTAAGCAAAAGCTCGTCAAATCTCTTCTTCTTTACGCCGGTTTACGACGACGCCAGATACACCGCGGCAGAGCGGATAGCCGCCGCAGGGATCGCGGTTTCACTTTTCTATACAGGCGCACGATTGACCGGAAAAGGTCAGATTTTTTACGAAAAAAGGCTTTAATTTATCTGCTGAAGAGGCAAAAAAATGGATACCGGAGAATTCAACTACACGCTCCCCGAGGAGCTGATCGCCGACACGCCCGCAGACCGCGGAACGGGTAAAATGATGGTCGTAAAGCGTGCGACCGGCGAGATACTGCACTCATCATTCGATCACTTCTGCGATTTTCTGGACAGCCGGACGACCGTCGTATTCAACTCGACAAAGGTCATCCCGGCAAGGATCTTCGGCAAAAGACCGAGCGGCGGCAGAGTCGAATTTCTGCTCCTAAAACTCTCGCGGGACGAACTCTGGAGCGTCATGGTGAAGTGTTCCAAGCATATCGGCGAAGGCGAAAAAGTCCTGTTTGAAAACGGACTGACAGCTGAAATCACCGACAGGAACGAACAGTTCGCGACAGTCAGGTTTTCGCTCGGCAGCAATGAGATCATGGAGTATCTCGATAAATTCGGCGATATACCCCTCCCCCCCTACATCCTCAAAAGAAGGAACGAAAAATCGAGCCGTCCCGAAGACAGAGTCAGCTACCAGACAGTCTATGCCGAGACTCTGGGATCGGTAGCAGCGCCGACGGCAGGGCTCCATTTCAACGAACAGACCATCGAAAGAACCAGAGAAATAACCCGGAACCACGTTGAAAAAATAATCCTCGATGTCGGTCTCGGTACCTTTCTGCCGGTAAAAACCGAACACGTTGAAGACCACAAAATGCACAGCGAGCACTTCATAATCACACCGGATACGGCAGAAAGACTCAACAGCGACAAGGCTTCAGGCAGAAGGATACTCGCAGTCGGCACGACGACCGTCCGCGCACTCGAAAGCGCAAGCAGCGAGGCGGGAGTTATCAGCCCAAGCGACCGAGACACCTCGATTTTCATCTATCCGGGCTACAGATACCGCTTCACAGACGCCATCCTGACCAATTTTCACCTGCCGTGCAGCACGCTTCTGATGATGATCTCCGCTTTTGCGGGCAGGGAGCTGATAATGGAGGCATACCGTCAGGCAGTTGAAGAGAAATACCGTTTTTATTCCTACGGCGACTCAATGCTGATCATCTAAGAACGGGTGCAGGATCCCAAACAGGAGCGGAGAAAGAGATTTCACTGCTTCCGCATTTTCCGCTTTTTTAAAATTGTTGAAAATATTAAGTTTTTCATTCCATATCTTCCGTATCTTCCAGATCTCTCCTTCCAGCCCAGTATTCTCTTATATCATGATCAGATAAACAATAACCGGGAAGTCCCCATGTGTAACATTCATAATCCACTTTAGTATAGCGAAGTTCTGTGACAAATTTCCATTCCGGTTTTATTTCAACAACTATTCTGCCGTTCTGTCTATTATAAAACGACGATCACCTTTCCGTGCCCAGGCGACACCAAAATCAAACTCGCTCACATCATCATATTCCGCAGGAATCACAACATTTCCGTTTTCATCAAGAAATCCCCATTTTCCGTTCTGTTTGAAAGAAGTTGAATGCTCATGTGAGCACATACTATATCTGACTTCTTCGTATT
>JAGAAT010000021.1 GCA_017615095.1 bacterium | reverse complement strand
GCTGCTCGCACCAGATGACGAGAGAATCGACGATCGCGATACTTCCGATCGGCTACAGTGACGGCTACGACAGACACCTTTCGAACCAGGGTTATGTCCTGATCCGCGGCAAACGCGCACCGGTCATCGGAAGGATCGCCATGAACCTCACGACCGTTGACATCACCGACATCCCGGAAGCCGAGGTCGAAGATGAAGTCGTTCTGATAGGCAGTCAGGGAGACCAGATAATCCGCGCCGAGGATATCGCGTCGCTCGTCGGAACGATCAACTACGAAGTCGTTGCCCGCCTTCCCGAGCACATCACAAGGATCATCGTAGATTAAAAATCAGAATAAAGACAGGGGAAATCACTTTCCCTTTTTCCTTTTCGCCCTTCTCGTTTCAAGGATTTTAAGCGATCTCTCCTTTTGAATTCTGAGCTCGCGGGTCTCCGCCTGCTGCTTCTTCCACATCTCGAAGAGCTCCGCCGAAAGAGTCCCCTCCTCTATCGCCTGTTTGACGGCGCAGTCGGGTTCGGTTTCGTGAAGGCAGTCGGCGAAGCGGCACATTTTCGCAAGCTCCTCGGTCTGCCCGAAACCGTTGAGCTCCTCGTCCTGCCACATCTGGAGCTCCCTCATGCCGGGCGTGTCAATGACGATCCCGCCCGATTTCAAAAGGATGAGCTCTCTTGCCGAGGTGGTGTGCTGCCCCTTGTTCGTCGCGGCGCTGACTTTGCCCGTTGCAAGCCTCTCCTCGCCGAGCAGAAGGTTGACAAGGGTCGATTTGCCCACTCCTGAAGAGCCGACAAATACGGCTGTCTCCCTTGGCTTTATGAGTGAGTTCACAAGCATGAAACTCTCTTTTGAAAACGATGAAACGGCATGGACAGGAACCCTCCCCGAGATCGCCGCGACCTCACCCACCATCTCGTCCAGCTTTTCACAAATATCTGATTTTGTTAGCAGTATCACCGGATTTATCCTGGCGGCAGCCGCTATTGAAAGGTAGCGCTGAAGGCGTTTCAGGTTGTAGTTCTCATCCAGCGACATCACCAGAAAGGCAATATCGATATTCGCGGCGACGACCTGCTCATCAACGACACCGCCGGCACTCCGTCTGGAGAAGTAATTTTTTCTCGGAAGGAGCCGCCGGATGTAGCCCTTGTCCTGACGGATCGAGACGGCGACCCAGTCCCCGACGGCAGGGAGCTCCGACTTCAGGACCGATGCATACCTGATGGCACCGCTCATCTTCGCCGAGATCCTCCCCTTTTCGCAGCAAATCTCGTAGTAGTGACGGTTGTGCCCGACGACACGCGCCGGAAGTTCACCGCTCTCAGCCTCCTTTTTGAAAGAGGCAGCAAAAAAATCGTCGTAGCCGAAATCGGCGATATCTAAAAAATCAGCAGCCAAATCTACCTGCACATAAATCCGGGATTAACAAAATTGCCGTTTTTAGTAACAAAAATAAGGACATGTCCTGGCGCGTTGAGGTTTCCCTCCGATCCGCTGAAGATCTGCGTCCCGGAAACTACGCGCTCGCCCGGCTGAACCAGAGGTCTTCCGGCATAGGCATAGTAGAGCTTGTATTCTCCGTAATTCATTGAAATAACAAAGCCTTTTTCAAGAGCAACGACATCCGAAACAACTGTGTCGAACGGGATTTTTTCGGCAGAATCTGCCTTCACGAAAACGCCTCTGCGCGGGTTCCAGTTCCTGCGCTGCATACAGCTGAAGTTCGATTTGAGCTCCGGGATCACCGGTTTTATCGAGACATTTTTAAACTCGACCGCCACACCCTTTTTAAGAAGCTCGAGCTTCTCCTTCAGGCTGTTCTGCCTGCCTACAGCCTCGTCGAGCTGCCTTTCGTTTTCATCAAGCTGTGCCTTCGTTTTCTTCATCTCGCCCTTGAGATAGACGAGCGACATATCGTAGAGTCTCCGGCACTTGTCATCAAAAACAAGGCAGCTGCCGCGCATCGTTCTGGTCGATTTTTCCAAGAAAATCAGTTTCTTATACTTAATCAAAGTGTTAAATGCCGTCAGGAGCGTGACATCGTACTCCTGTTCAGCCACCTTCATATCGTAATCGACTTCGCTCCTCTCCCTCTCGAGACGTTCGCGCAGGATCCTGGTCTTTTCGGACTCCTCCGCCTGCACTGAGGAAAAGATGAGGATAAAGCAAAAAAGTGAACTAAAGAATCTCCTCATAGACAAATACAAGGTTACCCATAAATTTTATGTTGTGGAGATCGCCGGAGTATGCCGGAGTCCACGACGTGAAGTCTTCGCCAGTCGATTTTTTGTTGCTGTACCTGTTGATCCTGTGGAAGAAGACCTTCCAGGTATCGCCGTCTTTAGGCGGAGTCTGCACGATCGATTTCCACGGGATAGCGATCTCTGCGCTCCAGCCTTTATCCTCGTCGGAGGGGTCGTTGAGCGTCCCGTTGAGCTTTACGGCGTACTTTATGCCGGAATCCCAGCTGTCGGTCCTGTTCTTTCTTCTGCCGTTGAATCTCGAATCGAACTTGACGCCGGCAGCCGAAACCTGGATCTCGTAGTAAGGATCAGCCGTTCCCGTCGGGTCGATAAAGATCTCGACGACATCGTCGTGGTCGTAGATCGGAGCGTCGTTCTCCTTGAGCTCCGCGTGGATATCGCTGTCTTTCACGTCGAAAGCGACATAAAGATAATTGTGGTCCATAACGGTCATAACGGCTGTTTCAGCCTTGCTGAGCGCAGAACCGTCGGAAACCCAGAACTTGTCGTCACGCGATGCATTCTGCCAGTATGACTCCCTGAGCTCGCCGTCGATTTTTGTCTGATCGCGTGAATTTCCAGCAATTACAAAGACATCCATGCTTTTTCTCTTAATATTCGGCTTTGTGATCTT
>JAGAAT010000194.1 GCA_017615095.1 bacterium | reverse complement strand
GTCGTCAGACCGAAGGACAACCTGGCGAAGAACGAGGTCATCAAAAACTCTGCTGACATTACTGATGATTCGCGGGTGGTTTACCACACGAACAGCAACATCCCGCTCAGACTCAAACTCGGGACATGCCCGCTTGTTACAGAGTGCGAGCTTCCGCCGAAGACCAAATGCGGCGGCGTGGCTACAGATTCCGGTGAAGATTACTGCACCCAAGATACCGATTGCAAGGACGGCAAAAAGTGCATCGACAACGTCTGCACCAAGGATACCGCCGGCGACCTTTCATCGAATGCGACGATCGAATTCGCCGAGGGTGTAAACTCTCCCGACAATTCGTCGTCTGAAATCATTATCCCGCGTGAAAACCAGGGGCTTGTTCTCGGACAGTTCTATCTGCTTTCCACTGCTGACAAGGGCAAATTCAGCTTCAACGGCGGATCTTTCAAGATTAACGCCGATCCTGACGTCCTTGTAAACAACTTTAAACTTTATAAGGATGCAAACAGCAACGGTCTTGTTGACGAAGGCGATATTGAGATGGCTTCTGCTGCCGACGTCAAGTCCTCTTACTTCGAGTTTACGGTCCTTGATGCAGCGAACAGACTCTATGAGCCCGGCGTAAAGCACAACTTCCTTGTTGTTGCCGATGCGAAGACGAACTCCGAGAGCGGTCTGTCCGGCAAGTTCCACATGATCATCGAGGGGTCGGAGTCCTTCAAGATTTCGGATTCGGGTACGGTCGATCTCAAGGGCAACACGATCGACTTTGTAACCTACAGATTCGAGCCGACCGAAGGTTTTGTCTTTACGAGATCCGACAAAAACGATCCTGAAGTCCCGAATTACAAGAATTTCAACGGTGTCCACCCGATGCTTCTTGTCAGAACGAAATCAATCGCTACCAACGATGCGATCCAGTCGATAACGGTAAGGGCTCCCGGAGACTCTGTAAAATTCGGAGAGGGAATCAAATCGCTCGCGCTCTACATCGACAAGAACGGTGACGGCGTTGTTTCTCCGGATGATGTGCTTGTATCCACGGCTTCGAAATTCGACAACCCGTCAACATTTATGTTCAGTGACCTTGCTGACTCTCTGCAGTACATGATAGACGAGCAGAAGTACCTGCTTTTCGTCGCTGATTTCAAGCTTACGAACGGTCAGAAGGCTAGGATTCAGATAAACAAGGTTAAGGTAAAGGTTTCTACAGATAAAGTAATCGGCCTTCCGGTCAATTCGAACGAATTTGTTTACGAATACGATCCAACTGCTGAACCGGACGACGAAGACGGCGGCGGTTGCGCTGTAACGGCTCTTCCGACTGATTTCGGTTTTGCAAAGTATCTTCTTTTCATCGCTTTGGCTCTTCTTGTTCCTTTTGCAGCGAGAAAAGAGAGATAGTTGTTTTTTTCCGGCCGGGGGGCGCCTGCTCTCCGGCGTTTTTTTAGGAGGTACCTATGAAAAAACTTGTTTCGTTAATGATTTTAGTTATTTGCGCTATGTTTTTCGTTGCCTGCTCGGAAGAAGAGGACAACGGATCCGGCAATGGCGGCGGCATCCCGTGCGACCCGACTTCTGATACTCAAACCTGCACGAACGATCTGAATCAGGTCCTGGAGTGCAGATTCGTTGAGGATTCCGCTTCATACGAGTGGGTCGCGAGCAAGGCGTGCAACATAGGTTTAGGCGAATACTGCCGCCAGCTGGCTAACGGCACGTTCTCATGCCGCGATGATGCGTCTAATCCGACTGACACGGGCGACAGCAGTGACACGACTCCGACCGATACTGGCGACAGCAGTGACACGACCCCGACTGACACGGGCGACAGCAGTGATACGACCCCGACCGACACCGGCGATTCAACTCCGACGGATACCGGCGATTCGACTCCGACCGACACCGGCGATTCAACTCCGACGGATACCGGCGATTCAACTCCGACCGACACCGGCGATTCCGAGCCGAGCGATACCGGTGATCCTGGTGTCTGCACCGACTGTGACGGCAGCGGCGTAAAAATCACAGGAACAGTCACTCTTTTCCACCCGTCGGCACTTCCCTCATCGACATACTCCGGATTAGGCGGAGTTCAGGACGGCTCGGAATATTTCCCGCCATGCGAAACGAGCGTGACTCTCGGCGAAAAATCGGTTTACGGTTCGCTTGTCGTCAACCTGAACACAAAGCACGTTGCGACAGTTGCGGAGATGGATGCTCTCAACGGTATTACCGGAACAGAAAATTTTATTCAGGTAAACCACTCAGTTGCCGGTGAAATGGGGGCTGCTGCATTCCCAAAATATTCGACAGGCATCACGATCAGCTATTTCAAATCGTTTACGGATAGTGAGACCGGAACGACAGAAACGGATCTGTTTATTGATGACATGGATCTGGTCAACGGTAATATTGCCGACACCTATGCAATCCGCATCATCTGTGAAGGAGGAACCATCAGTTCCGGTGTCAAGAAGATCGGTCCGTACAACGGTGACGACTGCATTTTCCATATTCTCAATTTCGCAACTGATACGAGCGACGCCTGCTGGCACGCTCTCGGAATTTCGGATCCTGATCTGGTCGGCGACGGTCTGACATTCACAGTTCAATAACTTTAACTTTTTTACATTTCAAAAAGGAGATTCATTTTGGGCAACGAATATTCGGAAAGTGCCGCAAGTTCGACCTCAAGGCTTGTCAGGCTCTGCTTCGGCTACTTCTTTTTCTACATCATAACCGGTGTCGGCGTTAAATTTTTCCTCAAAACAGGCGATGGGTTTCCCGGACTTCCCGGCATGGAATACCTTTTCTACAGCACTCTGGCATCAAGCGTCCTTGTTACAGCCATCGTTCTTGTCATGCGCTGGTACCGCCTTGACTCGGTGAGAAAAATTACAGTTTGCGGCATAACGATGCCGAGCGAACTGCCTTACATCGTTTTCTCGGGCATCTGCACGGCTGTCGTAGTTCCGACGACCACACTGCTCTACACTTTCGACCATATTTCGGTCATGGTGGCGATGATCATCATGCGCGGATCTGTAATCATCATCGGAAGGATCGTTGACGCGATACAGATCAAACAGGGCATTTTGAAGAAAAAAGTCTTCATGGAAGAGAATATCGCTATGGGCATTGCTCTTTTCGCCGTGCTCATCAAGGCTTTCACCGGCGGCAGCGACGGAAAGGAGAGCCCCTTCTCATCTGTCCCGTTCATGGTCATCTTCGCAAGCTACATCCTGGCTTACATGTTCAGGATCTACATTATGAACTACTACAAGAATACCCGTCCTGCTGAAGAAAAGGCTGCGAAAAAAGACAATAACAAGGCATTTTTCGCGATCGAGCAGATCGCATCTTTCACTACAATGGCGCTCGTCACGATCTGCGTTCTCATCGCAGCAGGCAAATTCGGCGTAACAGGTCCAAGGATCGATCCGTTCTCGAAGGCGTTCTTCAACACGAACTGGGATTGGGCTGTCTGGGCAGGAGTTGTCGGATGCGCTTACGGAATCAATGCGTTCTTCTCGGTCTTCATATACATCTTCAAAGGAAGAACGGCTACTTTCGCAAACCTTGCAAACCGTCTGACATCGCTCGTTGCAGGAACGCTTTCGACAGTCATTTTTGCAGCTGTTTTCGGCGGCAAATATCCGGCACTCATCGACTGGGTATCGCTCGGCTTCATCTTCCTGGCAATATACTTCATGGCTAAAGCCGAAAAGAGGAGAAAGGCTGAACTCACAGCCGCAAAATAATGGGTCGGCGTTCCATAAATTGCCGAAAAACAAGGAGGTGTGACAATGAAAAAGTGGTTGCTTTTTATGGCCGTTTTGGTCACGAGTTTTGCTCTTTCAGCTGCCGGACGCGCTGTAGGCAATTCAAGGTCGGCTGCTGCAAAGGCCTCCGGCAGTAGGAATCCGGCTGCGTCATCGGAATCACAGGAAAACCCGAAACATGCGCCGGCACAGGAAAAACAGCTTGAGCCGAAGAAGGATAAGAAGATCCTGGAGGCAGAGAGGGCTGCGAGGATAGCTGCCGTTTCACGCGCTTTGACAAGTTTCGGACGCATCGATCCGGGCAGCGACATCTGCCGCCAGAACTACAGCGGCTGCGGTGATCTCCGCTGGGAAGTCCTCGATGTCCAGAGCGGCAGGGCGCTCATTTTCAGCAAAGAGAGATACCGTTTCAGCGGGGACCTAGGCAAATGGCTGAACGATGATTTTTACCATGCGGCATTTTCGCCGTCGGACAAGCAGAGGATTTCGGCGGTCAATCCGGCAGGTCGTATTTTCCAGATAAAAGAGATCGAGAGTATGCTCAACAGCAAGGAGGGTGCTCCTCAGAACACGGAGAATACGGTCCATCCGGCTATGTGGATAGAGCTCGACAAGTCTTTGGCTGAGGACGCCGAAATCGAGGCGCACAATGCCGGACTGGCTTTTGCCAAAAAGATGACGATGCGTGAAAGTGCCAAGAAAGTCGCAGCTAAATTCGGTACTTACTCCGGAAAGTGGATCGAATGGTATGTCCTTGACATTCAGGACGGAAAGGCTCTCATGATCACCAGGGAGGGGCTCGATGCCCGTCGCTTCAACCCCGAAAACAGCGGCAACAGCTGGGCTGAAAGCGAGATAAGAGGCTGGCTCACGGGTGCGTTTTTCGACTCTGTATTTTCGGATGCGGAAAAGTCGAAAATCAGTGCGAACGCTGATGGCGACAAGGTCTTTCTGCTGAGCAGCGCCGAAG
>JAGAAT010000193.1 GCA_017615095.1 bacterium | reverse complement strand
GAAACGAAGGCTATCCCTTCGTCGAGATCTATCCGCAGCGTACGCTTGACGATGAAAAGCAGATAATCGACATGGATTTTGTCGTCAGGAAGGGCAACAAATGCCATATCGAACAGATCGACATCTCAGGGAACGAAAGGTCGCGTGACAAGGTCATCCGCCGTGAGATCGTGCTTTACGAGGGTGAACTTTACAACTACACCGCGCTTAAACGGAGCGAGGAGCGTATCAGACGTACGGGTTTCTACGACGAGGTCAAGCTCGACGTCGTCCACGGCTCGACGGACCATCTTGCGAGGGTCAACGTTTCGGTCGTCGAGAGAAAGAGCGGTACCTTCAATGTCGGTGCGGGCTTCTCGTCGTTCGAAAGTTTCGTCTTCAACGCGAAGGTCGACCAGAACAACTTCCTGGGTTACGGTCAGAATATCAGCCTTGCCGGTCAGATAAGCAAGATCAAACGGGAAATCAGTCTGAGTTTCTATGAACCTTACTTCGTTGACAGCGATGTTTCGTTCAACATTTCGTTCTTCTACCGTTATCTGAATTACGACCACAACTACTACGAATACTACGCCGACTACAGCCAGAACAGCTTCGGCTTCAACATCACCTTCGGTATCCCGATAGGCGATTACCTCAGATTCTACGCCGGCTACAGGCTGAAGAAGGTCGATATCAACGGCGCGACCGAACACCAGATGAACTACCTCTACCGCGATATTTTTTCCTCATCGGTCGAGGTCATGCTGGCGGTCGATACGCGAAACGACAGGATGTACGCATCGAAGGGCATCTACATGCTCGGCGGGGTCGAGTACGTCCCGCGCTGGCTCGGCAGTGACGAGGATATGCTCAAACTCGACTTCAACTTCAGGTGGTATCAGGAGCTCTTCCTCGGCGTCATTTTCAAAACGAACATCGAGCTCGGCTACAACATCCATCTTCAGAACAAATCGCTGCCCTTCTCGGAGCGGTTCAGGCTCGGCGGCATGTACAGCGTGAGAGGGTATCCGTTCTACTCGATCGGTCCGAACCACGACGGACGCGGGAGCGATTACAACGTTCCGACGGACGGAAGGGATCCGACAAGTTCGACCTATCCTTACGTTATCGGCGGCGACAAGCAGTTCATAATGAACAACGAGCTTGAGATCCCGATCGTCAAGGCGATGCGGATAAGCCTGGTCGGCTTTGTGGATCTCGGCAACACATGGGCGAAGAACGAGCACCTTTTCTACATCAACTCGAAGGAGTACGACCGTTATAATCTGCCTCTCGGAGTCTTCTGGAGTGCCGGTTTCGGTCTGCGCTGGGTAACGCCGATCGCTCCGCTTTCGTTCGAGTGGGGCTTCCCGCTCACTCCGAGGCCCGGCGATCCGAAATTCCAGTTCGAGTTCAACATCAAAAACTCCTTCTGAGGCTGTGGAAAATGCTAAAATTGACAAAATCAGGTTTAACTTTAAAAAGGTATGTTTTATAACTCTTTATGGAGGTATTTATGAACAGAGACGAAATACAGATCAAGGTCATGCAGCTCGTAAAAGAGAAGCTTTGCGCCAAAAAGAATGTCGTACTTACCGAATCGACCCTTTTACAGGATGATCTCAACGCGGATTCTCTGGATGTCGCGGACCTGATCAACGAGTTCGAAGAGACCTTCGAGATCTCGATCCCCGATGACGTCATGGACAATATCAAAACGATAAAGGATATTGTCGATTTCGTTGATAGAGAAAAAAATCACAAATAAAATCAAAAGTTTAATAATTCGTTCTTTTACACAACTTTAGTGAAGGTATTGCTTTGGACACCAACAGACACCAGACATCAGGAAAGATTTTCGTTGTTTCGGCACCTTCGGGCGCAGGCAAAAGTTCGCTTATAGACCGCGTAAAAATCGATTTTCCAGACATAGAGGAGTCTGTTTCGTGTACCACAAGGAGCCCCCGCGGCAGTGAAAGGAACGGTGTCGATTATTTTTTCATTTCGGTAGAAGAGTTCATCGCCAGGCGTGATGCCGGATGCTTTGCAGAATGGGCCGAGGTCCACGGCAATTTTTACGGCACCCCTCTCGATTTTCTGCGCGAACGCATCGAAAACGGAAAGAACATAATCTGCGTTATCGATTATCAGGGCGGTCTGAATATTGCGAAGAACTTCCCTGACAGCTCTGTCCTGATCTTTATCCTTCCGCCTTCGATGGCCGAGCTGGAGAGACGTCTGCGCGGCAGATCGACCGAAAGTGAGGAGGAGATCCTCCGCCGGCTGGGCAATGCGAAGCGCGAGCTCTCCTTCTGCGACCGTTACGACTTTTTCGTCGTAAACGATTCATTCGACAGGGCGCTGAGACAGCTCGAGGCGATCTTTTCAGCCTACACTGATTCATCTTTTTTGAATAATCGTAATATTATCAACAGCTTGATGCATAAAGATGAATAAGGAAGAGCTTGTTTCAATACTCAAAAAAGAGCCCTTTATCAACCCCGAATCCACGATCAGACCGGAGCATATCATCCGTGAAGTCGTACGCCATCTGGACAAGGCGGATTCCGGCCACATCGAAAGCGTGACGGAGACGGTGCAGCGTGCGATCGGCATGGCATTCCTGGCGCATCAGGGCGTTGTCCGAAAGAGCGGAGAGCCTTACATCTATCATCCCTATACGGTCGCTTATTTTCTGGCATACTGCGGGATGGATACGGACTGCGTCATCGCAGGTCTCCTGCACGACACTGTCGAGGATACCGATGTTACGATCGGGGAGATCGAGGAGGAGTTCGGCAAGAGCGTCGCCTTCATCGTTGACGGAGTGACGAAACTTTCCGAGATCCAGATGAACCGCGAGGAGAAGCAGGCTTCGGCGATAAAAAAGCTCTTCACCTACGCGGAGAAGGATCCCCGGGTATTCATAATCAAGCTTTTCGACCGGCTACACAACATCGTTACGCTCGATGCCATGCCGAAGGAGAAGCAGCAGCGGATCGCGCTGGAGACTCTGAAGTTCTATGTCCCGCTTGCTCACCGTCTTGGGCTTTACTGGGTCAAGAACGAGCTTGAGCAGATTTCCTTCTTCTATGCCCGCAACGAAGACTGGCGTGCAATCGACGCCTATGTCTCCCAGCGCTACGAAAACCTTAAAAAATCCGAGGATGAGATCATCGAGAAAGCCAGGAGCTGCATTATAGAAAAGGTCCCGCAGCTTGCTGATAAGATCGCGAAGATTTACTGCGAGGTCAAATCGTATTACGCGATTTACCAGAGTACGCTGATGAGGGGACTGCCCGTCAGCTCCGTCAAGAATATCGTCTCCGTTAGGATCGTTCTGAAGTCTGACGACATTCTCGACTGCTATTCGGTACTTGCAGGGATCCACAACTGCAAGGATCTGATCGTCGTTCCGAAGCAGCTCAAGGATTATATCGCATCTCCGAAGCCCGACGGCTATCAGTCGATCCACACGCTGGTCAGGAACTGTAGCAGCAACAACCTTGTCAAGTTCCAGATCTGCACCGAAAAAATGGAGTGCTTTGCCAAGGAGGGACCCTTCGTCTACGGAGACCCGACGGCTCACAGAAACGCGATCGCGAACTGGCTGAAGGAGATAAACGAGGAGCTTTCCGACGAATCTTCGGCACCGGCTGCGACGGTCTATACCAACACGCTCGAAGACAACATCAAGCTTGAAAAGAACATAATTTTCACCCCGAAAGGCGAGGAGATCGCGATGCCTGACGGCGCCACGCTGCTCGATTTCGCCTTCAAGATCCACAGCGATTATGTCGGCGCGAGGTGTATCGGCGGCTTTGTGAACCACAAACGCGCAACGATCAGCTATGTGCTTCAGAACATGGACGAGGTCGAGATCGAGACAGATAAAAACCAGGTCCCGCGAGAGGACTGGCTGAATGTCGCAAAGACGCCTTACGCAAGGAAATACATCCGCAGATTTTTGCAGAAGGAGCAGTTCCAAAGCGAGGTCACACGCGGCAGAGAGAAGCTGAAACCGCTTTTTGTCTCGCAGGGCTACGAGAAATATTTTGAAAATCTCCGCGAACAGCCGGAATTTCTTGATCTTGCGGTTAGGTACGAACTGCCCAAAGATGATATTCTGAACTCCTTTTTCGCTGCGGTCTGGACGGGAAAAATCAAAATGGAAGATGTTTTAACGACATTCTTCAGCAGTGAGGAGATCGAAAATCTCAAGAAGAGTTTCCCGAAGATCGTTGCTCCGGTTTTTTCCGACGGCGGCGGACAGCAGCCTCCCATCTATATAAAAGATACGGGCGAGGTGGCGGATTACACCTGTGCAAAGTGCTGTACTCCCGTCGAGGGTGATGATGTCGTCGCGGTCTCTTCCAGGGAGGGCTACACGATCCATAAGCGGCTCTGTGCGGAGCTGTTGAAAGAGATGCAGGAGGAGCAGGAGGCGAAGGAGAAGCAGAAGTGTGGACAGGAAGAGGAGTCAGAGGAACGCCCGAAGAGGTGTTTTGAGGAAAATGTCTACTGGCTTGACTATCCGAAGTATGAGATAACCTTCGTAGTCTCTCTCAAAAACCGTCAGGGTTCTCTCAGCGAGCTTGTGAACGAGCTCAGCGAAAACAATTTCAACATCACGAGCCTCCATTTGAGCTCAAGCAATGCTTCCGATACGGCAGGCGATGTCTACGTCACCGTCCGCGGATCGAATATTCAAAGTGTCGACAGCCTGCAGAACTCTCTGCTGGCGCATGAATCGATAATCGGTTTCAAAATCAACAAAATCAACGACAGAGGTTAAAAATGAAGGGAGTTTACACCGCTATAATCACTCCGTTCAAAGAGGACGGAAAGATCGATTTCGAGGCGTTCGGCAGACTGCTGGACAAACAGGAGGGTGCCGGAGTGAGCGGCGTTGTCGTAGCCGGGACGACTGGCGAGGGTGCGACTCTTGCGCTCGGCGAGAAGGAGGAGCTTTTCCGCTTTGCCAGCGAAAGGGTATCGAAGCTTGATCTTGTCGCAGGGACCGGGACCAACAACACGGCTGACAGCGTCAGGCAGACGGAAGCTGCTCTGAAAGCTGGTTTCAAGACTGTTCTGGCGGTGACTCCGTACTACAACAAGCCGACACCCAAGGGACTTTTTGCACACTACAGCGCGATCGCCGCAACGGGCGCAAAGATCGTTCTTTACAACGTTCCGGGCAGGACCGGGCTCAACATCTCCCCGCTTGCGCTTTCGATGGTCGCGAAGATCGAAAACGTAGTCGCAGTCAAGGAGGCGACGGGAGATATCGGAAGACTTGCCGACTATCTGGCAGAGGTAGGCGGAGAGCGTTTCGACTTCCTTTCTGGTGACGACTTTACGGTCGTACCGTTCATTTCGATGGGCGGAAAGGGCGTTATCAGCGTCTTCACGAACATTTTCCCGGAGATCGGCGTCAAGCTGGTCGATCTTGCACTTGCAGGCGATTTTGAGAAGGCACGCAAGGTCCAGATAATGATAAACCGCCTGAATCATTCGATGTTTATGGAATCCAATCCGATACCGGTCAAGACTGCGCTTGCAGAGCTCGGGCTTTGCAAAAACGTATTCAGACCGCCTTTGGCGACCATAGAGGATAAGAATCTGGCGGCACTCATGGATGTCATCCGTGATTTCAAAGCCGGCTCCTACGACAGAATAATGAGCCTTTAACGACTGTTCAAAATGCAAGAAAACCGTATTTCTACAGTTGTCTCAAACAGTTGTGTGACGAGCGACACTTTTCTGCTGCAAATTGATTTTCCAGCGAGACCCATGCCGGGGCAGTTCCTGATGCTGACGAAGCCGGACGGACTGCTTGATCCGTTCCTGCCGCGCCCGATTTCGGTTTTTGACTGGCAGGACGGCGTCCTTTCGCTTCTCATCCGTGTCGTCGGAAGGGGGACAAGGCTCCTTTCCGGGCTCAGAAGCGGAGAGAAGGTCCGTGTCGTCGGGTATCTCGGCAACAGCTTCCCCGATTCGACAGGAAAGATGCTCTTCATAGGCGGAGGGATCGGAGTCGCGCCGCTTTTTTATGCGGCAAAGGTCGCATCGACGAAGGATAAAAGCTTTATTCTCGGCTTTAAAAACCGCGGATCTGTCCTTATGGCGGAGCGTTTTGCGGAACTCGGCAGCCTCACGGTAACGACTGATGACGGCTCTTTCGGGCTCCACACCTTCCCTCATCTGGTTTTGAAGGAACGGATCGAATCCGGCGATATCCCCGATGTCGTCTGCACCTGCGGGCCCAAAATAATGATGAACTGCGTTGCGGATGTCGTAAAAAGCTGTCCCGGTATCGAGCTTTACCAGTCGTACGAATCAAGGATGGCGTGCGGTATCGGAGCATGTCTCGGGTGCAGGGTCGAGACACCCGGAGGGAGCTATCTTGTCTGCAAAGAGGGACCTGTTTTTAAGGTTTGAACCTAACCGTATATGGAGATTGAAATGAAAAAACTGTCTGTTCTGGCACTCCTTTTGATGCTCGTTTTCGCGGGCTGCGGCACGGCTGACAAGCAGCACGAGGCTGATCTGAAATTTCTGGAGCAGAATGTCGAGAGCGCAGATGAAAATTTTGTAGCCGGCAAGAAGGCTCTTGAAGAGGGAAATGTCGGTGCAGCCGTCATCTTTTTCCAAAAAAGCACCTTCAGTCTTGCGAAGTTTTATGAAGCGGCTTCCCTGAATGAGCTTGGCAGAAAGGATGAGGCGGAGGCAGCCTTCAAAGAGTGCGTCGAAAAGGATGTCCTGAAGACGGAAGCCCTCTACAATCTGGCGATGCTCTCTTTCGACAAGGGAAGGGCTGATGAGGCTAAAAGCTATGCCGACGAGGCTCTCAAAAATGAGCCGGACCATCTTGCTTCGCTCTTCTTCTCGGGGAATTTGAGCTACAACGCAGGGGATATGGAGACCGCTTTGAAATACTATGAAAAGTGCATACGGATAGATCCCAAATCAAAGGATTTCAAGGATGCGCTTTTTCTTGTATACCTCCAGATGAACCGCTATGAAGATGCCTGGAGGCTTGCGAGAAAGCTTTCGCTCGACGATCCAGTGATTTTGGTCTCTCTCCTTCAAGTTGCTGAAATTACGGGAAAATATTTTGAAGGAGTCGATCTGGTGCCGCAGGAGCTCCTCTCCGGCAACAAGGAAGTCCGCAGCATGGCGGTCATCCTCCTTACGAAGGGCGGGAATCTGAGAAAGGCTATCGAGCTTGCAAAGATCGATCTCAAGCCCGGGTCGGGTTATGTCGTTCTTGACCGCCTGGCAGACAAAGAGAAGGGATACGTTTTCGCCGTTACCGCGGATTCGCTTTTCCTCACCTGCGCCAAAAACCGCGAAGAGCAGATCCCTGCCGAGTTCTCGGAATCGGAGATCAGGATTCTTGACTACACCGTTCCGATGTCGGAGCTCTCTGCAAAACTCGGCGAAATCTGCGCCGGAAAATAGCCTTTGCTTTTTATCCCCTTTTTTGTTAAATTCTCTGCGTAATTTTTTATTAACCACAGGAGGAGCAAAATGAACAACAAAATTCAGGCAGTTCTTGATTTGTTCGCAGAACTCGACAAGGTTCCGAGACAGAGCAAACACGAAGAAAAAATCAGCAAATGGCTTGTAGAATGGGCTGAAAAACACGGCCTCAAGGCTGAAAGAGACGAGTCGATGAACGTTCTCATCCACGCTCCGGCGACTCCGGGTTATGAAGACAAACCGACAGTTGTCATCCAGGGTCACATGGACATGGTCTGCGAGAAGATTGCAGGCAGCAGCCACGATTTCAGCAAAGATCCGATCAAATGCATCGTTGACGGCGAATGGCTGAAGGCAGACGGCACGACACTTGGTGCGGACGACGGCATCGCACTTGCCATGGGTATGCTTCTTGCAACGGACAAAGACGTCGTTCATCCGCCGCTTGAACTTCTCTTCACGATCGACGAAGAGACAGGTCTTACCGGCGCGAACACCCTTAAGCCCGGCTGGCTCAAAGGAAAAATCCTTCTCAACATCGACACCGAAGACGAAGGCGTTTTCACGATCGGCTGTGCAGGCGGCAGGGACACGAAAATAGAACTGCCATACACTCCTGTCGAAGTTCCGGTAGACGACAAAGTCTATGAAATCAGAGTATGGGGACTTGCAGGCGGCCACAGCGGCGTTGACATCAACCTTCCGAGAGGAAATTCCAACATCATAGTCGCAAGACTTCTTGACGAAGCGGCAAGAAACGCAGAGATAAAACTTATCCACATCGAAGGCGGCAGCGCACACAACGCGATCCCGCGCGAAACCAAGGCTATCATCTCGACGGACAAGGACGTCGCAGCCGTTCTGGGGCATCTTCGTGAGCAGATAATCAGCGAAATAGGATATGCCGAACCGAACATGAAAATCGACATCACTCCGGTCGTAAACAATTACCGCGAAGAGCTCAGCCTGAAAGATACGAAGAAAATCATTGGAATAATGATGGCAATGCCTCACGGCGTCGCAGCGATGAGCAAGGATATCGAAGGTCTTCCTGAAACATCCAACAACTTCGCGACAATCAAGATGACAATGCCGGCAAGCAAAAGCATTCTCAGAAGTGAAAACGGCAAAATTTCCATACTTTCAAGCCAGAGAAGCTCCGTTGCAAGCAAATTGGAGTGGATTTCGAGAAAAATCGAAGCCATCGCCATTTCGGCAGGTGCAAAAACGGCGACAAGCGACGGTTATCCGAGCTGGGAACCGAATATGGACAGCGCACTCAACAAAAAATGCGTCGAAATCTACACCAAACTTTTCGGCAAGGCTCCGAAAGTAGAAATCATCCACGCAGGACTTGAATGCGGCATAATCGGCTCGAAAAACGAAGGAATGGACATGGTTTCATTCGGTCCGACGATCAAAAACCCGCATACTCCGGACGAAAGACTTGAGATCGCAACTGTCGGCAAAGTCTGGGATTTCTGTGTAGAGCTGCTTAAAGAACTCAGTAAATAAATTTATTCCACGTCGTATTTTTCAAAGACAAACGCAAAGTCTTTTCTGACCTGTTCTTCAGTCAAATTGAACTGTTCAAGCGAGTAGACATGTTCCGTTTTGAAGCTCTTCTGCTTTTCTGAACGGATCTCCAGAGCCTTTTTGAACTTTTCGGAACGCTCGAGCCCCGCAAAATCGATGATTTTTTCAAAAGTGCTGTCGAAATCGGTCATCAGCTGCTTGTGAGTTATCAGGAGATAGTTGGGTGAATCAGCCTTTTCGTCCGCCAGCCTGTCGAACATTTTGTAGTAAAAAAGCGATGTGTGGTAGAGGTTCTTCAAAAACCGCTCCTTTAGTTCCGGAGTCTGCCTGCTGTAGTTGTTGAGCGATTCCTGGACCTTGGTTTCGAGCGAAAGCATCGACGGTACCGCCTCGAGCGGGTTCCTGATGATCAGCAGGATCCTGGGGTTTTCGTAGATCTCTTCGATATGCTTCAGCGAAAAGAGCAGGGAGAACGATTTGGAAAACATCCGTTTCCCCGAGCCGTAGAGATTCTTTTTGTGAACCTCCTGAAGGTATTCCGGGAATTTGTCCTGACCGCTGATCTTTACGAGATCGCGTTCGAAAAGCCCGTCGTCTTCATAATTTTCCCAGCAGTGGAAGTAGATCCACGACAAAAGCCCGTCGAAGTAGCGCATCGAGAGGGCGATATCGTCTGTTTCGTAACCCAGAAGCGTCGTTTTGTGGATCTTCGGATCCCAGACACCGTCGAATGACATGTTTTTTACGAGCGGCAGAAAGGGTTTTATGATCTTCCGCATAGAAAGCGCGGGAAAGACCATCTCCCACATGGCGAAGCTTCGTAGTTCATCGCAGTTTTCAGAAAGAAAACGGTGCAGAAAGGTCGTCCCGCTGCGGAGATGACCGATGAGAAAGAGCGGATCTTCGATCTTCTGCCTACCTGCCTTCGGGAAAAAGATCCTGTCGAGCCAAAGTGTTACGTTCATAAGAGCGGCGATGAAGCTGCGGAACAGCAGTATACCGATATATTTGAAGCGGAACCCGAAAGCTCTGTACAGAATTTTAAGGATTTCAATAGTTTTTTTCATGGACGATACGGAAAATATTGCTGCCCTTATCGGGCGGTAAAGTTATTTTTTAAGGAGGTCTCTGATCTCGGTAAGAAGAACGATCTGAGGATCCGGAGCCGGTGCCGGAGCTGCCGCTGCAGCAGCCTCTTCAGCTGCCTTGTTCGCCTTTTCAAGTCTTTCCTTAGCGGTATTGATAAGTTTTATGAAAAGGAAGATCGAAAATGCGACGATGAGGAAATCGAAAGTGGTCTGAAGGAAGTTTCCGTATGGCAGCACAGCCGCTCCGGCATCTGTTGCCTCTTTCAGAGTTTTAAATTCTTGACCAGCTTCTTTTGTGCTCAGAACAAAAAAGAGATCTGTGAAATTTACACCGCCGACAAGATTTCCAATAAGCGGCATAATGATGTCGTTAACGAGCGAAGTTACGATCTTGCCGAATGCACCGCCGATGATGATACCGACAGCCATGTCCATAACGTTGCCCTTCATTGCGAAATCTTTGAATTCTTTAAGCAGTTTTTTCATTTTTTCCTCCCTGAGTTATTTGTTCAACAATCTTTTGCTGAGAATTCTGATCATATCCTCTGTCATGCTGTCCAGATCGTATGTCGGTTTCCAGCCCCACTCTGCCCTTGCGCAGGAGTCGTCCATCTTGTTCGGCCAGCTTTCTGCGATACCCTGTCTTACCGGGTCGATGTTGTAATCCATCGTGAAGCCCGGGATCACCTTTTTGATCGCAGCGGCGATCTGTTCAGGTTCAAAGCTCATCGATGCTACGTTGAAGCAGTTCCTGTGGATGAATTTCGACGGATCCGCCTCCATGACCTCGATCGCAGCCTTGAGGCAGTCAGGCATGTACATCATATCCATATAGGTACCAGGCTTGATGTAGCAGGTGTAGTGACCTTTTTTGATCGCTTCATAATAGATATCGACTGCGTAGTCGGTCGTTCCGCCGCCGGGAAGCGTGACGTTCGAAATGATGCCGGG
>JAGAAT010000192.1 GCA_017615095.1 bacterium | reverse complement strand
AGCGGAAAAGTAGTTAAAATCGACAGGATCAGAGTTACCACAAAAGAAAAAGCTCTTTTTCCAATGAGTACGAAGAGTAAAAATTCGCTTCTTATACTCACGACAGACTATTTTCTTTCGGAGTCGCAGGAGATCGAAAAATATATCGCAGCAAAAAAAGAAGATGGTTTCAATGTCGCTGTTGCTACAGAAAAAGATTATGAGGGCGGGAATTTAAAAGGAGTCAAACGCGTTGAAAAAATCAGGGAATATTTGAAAAGCGTATATAAAGACTACGATTTTCTCCTGATAATAGCAGGAACAGATCCCGACGGAGACGAGGTCCCCATGCTCGTAACAAAACCGTGTGTGACCGACGAACCCGATAACGATGATGTCCCGACCGATATTTTTTATGCAGAACTTTCCGAAGATATCGACGGCAACGGCAACGGTATCTACGGTGAATACGGTGACCTGAACGAAGAATTTGAATTTGAACTTATTGTCGGCAGGATACCGATTTACGGCAAAGATGTCAGAAACGCCGATGAAATCCTTGCAAGAACTATTGAATTTATTAAGGAAAAACCTTCGAAAGCTGAATATCGCCGCAAAATCCTGTTTCCGACGACGATCTCATACTATGCCAAACAGGACTTTCAGGAGTACATACCTAAGATGGACGGTGCATATATCGCTGAATATCTGCTCAAACATTCGATAAGGGAGCCGTTTTCTTCAAAGCTGCTTGTTGAAAAAGAGGGGGTCGACCCGTCCGAATTCATTGATGAAGATGCGCTGACTTACAGCTCGATGCTTGAGAACATGAACATAGGTTACGGCTCAGTTTTCTGGCAGGCTCACGGATTGCCGGACTGTTCCGCCAGAACGATATGGTATAGTGATCATAACGGCAACGGAATACCGGAAATATACAACTATGAAATTTACAGCGACATTTTTGTCGATAACGCGCTGGCTGATGAAATAAGAGCCGGGAATCCTTTTATTTTTCAGGCAAGCTGTCTTAACGGTTCGATACAGTCTGAAGACAGTCTCGCATACAATATGCTGAGAAAAACCGCTGTCGGTGTTGTCGGAGCTTCGCAGGTCTCCTACGGTCTGATTTTCAGTGACTACGATCTGAGTTCACAGGATATTTTTGCCTACGGAACCGTTTTTACCGATGCGCTTGTAAAAGACAAAATTCCGGCTGAAGTCCTTTTTGGAAAGAAAGAAGTATGGTCGTACGGAGGCGTTCTTCTCTCTGTCAAGTTCGAAACAAACTATTTGGGTGATCCCTCTCTTAAACTGAATATTCAGACATGCCGCACGGACAGCGACTGCGACGACTCTATTTTCTGCAACGGGAAAGAAATATGCGCCGACGGTTTCTGCGAAAAGGCGGCGGGCTCCATGCCGTGTCTTGAAAGCACGGAGTGTGAAGAGAGCTTCTGCGACGAATCGGCAAAATCCTGCAAAACCTCACCTCTGCCTGACGGTCTGTTCTGCGGAGAACCGGAAAACGCCTGCATCGGCGCAAAACAGTGCATGAGCGGGAAATGCACCGACGTAGACCTGAAAGACTGTTCGCATCTCGATTCCGAATGTTCCGCGGGAACTTGCGATCCTGGAAGCGGTGAGTGCGTCAGCGTCGCTGCAAACGAGGGCGGAGCCTGCACCACCGGCGAGGGGATCGAAGGTTACTGCGGCTCTGGTGAATGCCTTGCGAAAAAGCAGCCGGAACAGGCAAATTCAGGATGTTCTGTAACGGTTTTCTGATGTTTGTTTGATAAAAATGAGGAGTGGAGGAGCCATGAGAAAGAAAATTGCCGTTGTTTTGGTTTTTGCGACATTTATTGCTCTTTTTGCGTGCAGCAGAAAGCAGAACGATACCTCCCCAAAGGCTGAGGCGGCTTCTGGACCTGCGCCGGCGGCAGCCGGTTCCAGTGCGCCGGAGGAGGACAAAGCCGGTATGAAGCAGGTCGTGACCGACATGACGGAGAGCGGTGAGGAGCTTTTCAGCCACTTTATCGAGCCGGACAGAGAGGCGGGCAGGCTTGTTTCGGATATGGTCGAGGTCTTCAACGGCTCTGTTTTTGCAACGGGTCTGGAGAGTGTCAGCGCGAACTGGTCAAGGGCAGGAAACACGAAGGCGGCTACGGAGGCATTGGAATATGCCAAGTCGAAAATCGGGATTTTGAAGGATCAGGAGATGAAGGGGCTTCTTGCCGCTGCGATCGACGAATATGAAAAATACATTTCGGAAAAAAAGCCTGGTTCTGAAGAGGAAAACAAGGAGAAAGAAGGCCGTCTGAAGGCGGTTCCGGCATTCTACGAGGCGCTGTCAAAAAAATATGCCGTTGAAAATTTTGTAAAGGTCAAGCCTGAGGATTTTTTCAAAACGAAGGATCTTACGCCTTTCGCCAAGGAGCTGGAGCCGATTGCAAAAGATGATAACCGTCGGGAAAAGCTGCTGAAAAAGATCGCGGACGAGAAGGATTTCAACAAAAAAAACGTATATGCTCTGCTCCTTATTTCTCTTCCTTACAACCTTGAGGCAAAAAATCCCGTGTTCGAGGCGATATTCAGGGAGCACAAATATTCACCCTTTACCCAGAAGCTGTGGAATTTATGGCGCGGCGCCTATCAGGAACAATTTGACGGAGTTACCGGTAATTCGGAAATCGACAACCGCTACTACAACAGCATGAGGCGCGAGGTCGCGCTCGGGATCCTTAACGAGCTGGAGAAAAATCCGGAAAACCGGTTTGCGGTCATTGATTTTATTATGACGGCAAGTGCGCAGAATATTTTGAGAAGCGGTTTGTTCGGCAACTCGGCGGCTGGCGGGACGACATCTGTTCCCGATTTCGGATTTAAAATTCCAGAGTTGGAACCGTAACGGTAATTTTTGTATCAGATCTATCGCCTTAATCTTTACATTTATTTTATTCTAAATATAATTTCTCGTTTTATGATTCTCTGTTCAAGAGGCCGGATGAAGCAGTTAAACGAACTCGATAATGAGGATAAACCAAGGGAGCGGCTCCTCAGGCATGGTGCAAAAACCCTGAAAAACCGCGAGCTTATAGCGTTGATTCTCGGAAGCGGCAGCCAGAGGAACCCGCTTTTTACGATTGCAAAAAAGGTTGACGAGCTTCTGGAAAAGGAGAGGCTTGACGCCCTCGGAATTGAGAAGCTGAGTGCGATCCCCGGGGTCGGGACATCAAAGGCTTCGCAGCTTCTGGCAAGCTTTGAACTCGCCCGGCGTTTTTATGAAAAACCTGAACGGAAACAGATACTTTCACCGGAAGACGCTCTCTTTTTCCTGCACCAGTACGAGGATAAGAACCAGGAGCACTTTTTTACACTCACGCTTGACGGCTCAAAACAGCTTATTGCGGCGCATCTTGTCTTTATCGGAACCCTGAACCGCTCGATCTTCCACCCGCGGGAGGTCTTTACGCTTGCTTGCAGCGACCATGCGGACACGATCATCATCGCCCATAACCACCCGTCGGGACAGAACGAGCCTTCGCGGGAGGACAGGCTTGTGACTCAGAGGGTCCTCGAGGCGGGAAAGCTGATGGGGATAGAGCTTCTTGATCACCTGATCTTTTCCAGAAACGGGTACTATTCGTTTGCGGCAAACGGATTTTTTTGCTGAATCTTTCGGGAATTTTATTTAGTGATTAAAGTGAATTGCCTCTTTTCCTGAGCTGAAGGAGGCAAAGCGCCAGAACTGCTGCAAGAGCTGCAAGGACCGCGCCGTTGAAGGATGCGTCCAGTACCGAGACTGCACAGCCGCCGTCATCGCCGTTGTCGCCCGAGCAGTTGTCGCCCTCTGCGCACTTGTTCCAGAACTCCTTTGATTTTACGGGAAGGCGAACGATATCGACGTCGGGATCCTGAAGCGAAACCCTGCCGCTTCCGATCTCGAGCTGAGCCATCTGGTCTGTCGGGATCGAAAGATCCGCAGCGATGATGAATATGATCTCCTGGTTTTCGGCAAAGCTGAGCGGCGTGTCGAAAATGATGTCGAGACGTTGTCCGGCTTCGTCCGGAACTGCTGTCGCGAGCAGAGCTTCACCGGCTACGGATGCGTCGTTGTCAACATCGGCATAAACTCTGAGCGCGGAGATCCCCTCCTTGAATTTTACGGACTTGGAGGTCGTCTTTACCTGGATCCTCTTGATCGCGTTGCTGTGCTGGATCGCCTTTGCACGGATCTGGAGCATCGGGATGTTCGGTCTGTTGAGCTGCGAGATCGCCGGGATAGTCGGTTCGTTGTTCTTTGTGAAGATGAATGCCTTCATTGTCGGCTCGAAAGTGTATTCAGCAAAGGCGAGCGGAGTCTCTTCGACCTTGACCGAGAGTTCGCCGTTTGTCTCAAAATTGAATGCAGCGTCGCTTTCGATCGACAATCCGAATGTCGTGTCGATAGGAACCGATTCTTTCATGTATGAGGCATTCGCGAGGATCAGGAAGTGGTGCATCGTGTTGACCTTGAAAGGCGTATCAGCCGAAGCGAGAGCAAAGGAGACGGAGTTGCCGTTTATTCCAGCCGGTGCCGAAACTATCTTTTCGTCAGCATCAAAAATGCCGTTGCCGTTGGCGTCGTAAACAAGCCTGAAATCAGAGAGGGAGGTCTGCGAATCCTTGCTTGAAACATTTACGAGGACCGAATTGAAGTTGATGTTCTTGTTGTCTTCGCTGCTCTTTGCGTAGACCGAGAACTGACCCATCGGAAGATCTTTTGAGGGTGCAGGGATAACGATCGCTGAGTCGCTGAGAGGCGAATTTTTGCCGAGAGCTATCGAAATTTCGGCATTCGACGCGAACTGATTCTGGTCAACGATGCAGGAACCGTCACGGCAGACTTTGCCTTCGCCGCAGTCGGTGTCCTTTTCGCAGCCGGATCCGCCGAGCCCGCCGCAGTTCGTAAGATCGGGATTTTCGCAGAGCGCCGCCGACGGGCAGGTCCCGGATGTCAGACGAAGCGGGATGGATGTGTTCGATTTGTAGACAACGCCGCTGTCATCGCTGATGTATGCGGTGTTTTCGATGACGTCGTTCTTTGCGAGACCTGATTTCGGATGGACCTTGAATCTGATCATTATCGTCTCGGGGCAGGTCTGTGCGACCGGATCGCAGTAGTCGAGAATGTCGGCGACCTTGTACTCTTCAGTGAGCGGGAAGGCGCCGTTGATGTCCTCAATGGGCTCCCACTTCGCACATGCGTTCTCTGCGCCGCTCTTCCAATCCCTACAGATCTCGGTCGTGCCCGGAACGTAGTTGACCTTTGCAGGCAGGGTGTCTCTTACCTTGACGTTGACCGAAAGATCGTCGCCCCAGTTCTGGATCTTGATCGCGTAGTAGAACGGTGCGGTGAAGCAGATCGTGTCGCTCTGCTCGGAGCAGGAGCAGAAGCTCTTCTCTCTGCCGTCGGGGGTGTTCGGGTTAACCGGGATATCGAATTTCGGGTTCTTGGTATCGACGCTGAGGACCATGTAGTTCGAATATATTACGTCGCGGTTTACGCCGATCTGGATGAACATCGAGTTGTCGCCCTTTTTGAACTGGCGCTCGAAGTTCGGATCACTTTCTGCGTCAAGACGGAAGGTATCGACATCCATCGTGTATTCGAGCGTGTCGGGATCCGGGCTGTTCGGGTTTCCGCCGACGCATGTCGGAACCGTGTCCTGCCAGCCGTAGATGCTGGAGATCGAGTTGTAGGTCTCGGAGTAGTTGAATGCATCGCCGTTCGAATCTACGGTTTTGCCGGGGTTGCACTCGTTCTGGAGAAGTACCAGATCCTCAGCCGGAGTTGTCAGACCGGTGACAAGAAGACCCTCGGGAGGGCAGGCACCTCCGCCGAGCAGACCGCCGCCGCAGCCTGTAGCGTATGCAAAGCCCGGGTCACCCTCGTTGACTGCGAGCGTCATCTTGACCGTAGGCTTGTCGGGGAACTCGAAGCCGCTTACGCCGAGGTTGACGTACTGACCCTGATACTGACCCAGTCCGTTGTAGATGTAGACCATCTTCGCGGGGACTCTTGTCGAGCGGTAGACCGTTATCAGCGACCAGCCTGCGATGACCGTCGAGCTGTAGATACTGCCACCGCTGACCTGCGAAATGTACTGAGAGTTGTTCGTGCAATCGACTCCGCTGACAGTGTAGTCTCCGTAGAGTGAAAGACCGTCGGATTTGTAGCCGTACTCTCTTCCTCGTTCGTGAATTTCAGTAAAGAAATCAGTTACATCTACGCGGTAGGTGTAGTAGCCGGCGCCGACGTTTCCGGAATAATCAGTCATGCCGATGCCCTCGAAAGTGAAGTCCTGCTGACCCGGGTTTGCGGCATCGACTCCGAGAGTTCCTACTCTGGGTGCGATGACGTCGGTCTCCATGCCGATGACGCCGTCAGTTGATTCATACAGAAGGTGTGCCGAGTTGTCTGTCGTGGCCGTGTTGCTGGGGTCTACGCTGGTTGTCCAGACGAGATAAGCCGCCTCGACATAGGCATCTTCCGGAACATGGCTCGGGGTGAGCGTGAAGGTGCTCTGCGCAAGGCAGGTATCTGCCTCCGGGTTGCCGGGCAGGTCGCAGCCGACAGGACTTGTCGTCGAATTGCACTCTGAGCGGATGTTGTTTGTCATCAACGATTTGAACATTACGAAATAGTCGAAGCTTCCCGCTTCCCACTGGAGCTTTTTGCCGTTGAGAACAGCGACATCCGGACCGATCGTCGTTCCGGTGTAGTCTTCGCCGAAAAGCACCGCTGAAAGGAGCAGGGTGACTAAAACAAAAAATACCTTTTTCATAGCTAACTCCTAAAAAAAAACTAAAGCCTCATATTTTAGCCTATACGCCGATTCAGTCAATAAGCGGATGAGCCGCACTGCTGTGCGTAATTTGCTCTCTCTGCCATTGGTTTTCCGCACTTCAAGAAAACTGAAAACTCCTCACCTAAGTCAGGGGAGGTGCCGCTTGCGGCGGTGGAGTGTGTTGTATTTAAAAACGTATATTTCATTTATTCCTCAAACGGACACACGCCTTCTTCTTTACAGTAACACTCCATGTCTCTCAGGATAAATGGTGTCGAACTCCTTTTTTGATAAAGTAACCATGTGTTTTCAAACTCTCCAAAACCATAAGGAAATTTGGTTGTTCCGTCAGAATAGGTTTTATCGTCCTCCATCTTTTTCATGCAGTATTTCTTGTTTTTATCAAGACGGTAGTAACAAATGAGACCTCCTCCCGCACCGTTAAAATCTGTTATTTCTTCAAAAAGAAGTGTGTTGCCTCTGAATTGCAGCGCTGCCAAGGAATACTTGTGAAGATCCGTTTCGGCAGTAAAATCAGTTATTAAATCTTTGTAGGTGAATTTATCTTCTTTCAGTTCCAAATAAGCCAATTTTGTAAAGTTAGAATTATAAACAAACTGATGCTCATTTTCACGATTTATCCTGATTCCACGGACCTCTTCACCCTCTCTGTTCACCTTTCTGCAATCAGATAAAGATTGCGGGTACTTGCTCAAATCACAAATCCACCCGTTTACATTATCATCAACAATAGCAAGAGTATCTCCGACAATTCCAGGCTCCCAGCCCAAACCGTTTCCCAGTGAAGTCCATTTCCATTCTCCGACTTTGGCATATAACATTCGTTTTCCGTTAGAATCAACAAGATTCACGAAAGCCCATTTTTCGTT
>JAGAAT010000191.1 GCA_017615095.1 bacterium | reverse complement strand
GGCGACAACGTAGAGATCGAAGTAACCCTTATTCAGCCCATCGCAATGGACGAGCAGCTTCGTTTCGCGATCAGAGAGGGCGGAAGAACGGTTGGTTCAGGTGTCGTTTCTAAGATAATTGAATAGTTTTTGTAGGTGTAAAAATGGGATCGAAGAAAAAAGTAGGGGCAAGAGTTAAGATTGCTCTCAGCTGTTCTGAGTGTAAGAGAAAAAATTACACGACCATGAAAAATAAAAAGAACACGGCTGACAAGATGGAAATCATGAAGTATTGTCCTCATGACAGAAAGCACACGCTTCACAAAGAGGTCAAGATTTAGTGATATCGATGCAGGTCAGTAGTTCAATTGGTAGAGCATCGGTCTCCAAAACCGAGGGTTGCGGGTTCGATTCCTGCCTGGCCTGCCATCTAGTTTTTTGAGGATAATATGAAAGACAGAAACATAATATTCGCTTCTTACATCGTTTTCTTCCTTGTTCTGCTCTATTTCCTGACTCAGATGTCTGATGCCGTTTTGGGAATCAGGGCTATCGACGTTGCAGATTTGAGACTCATCTCTTTTCTGCCTCCTCTTAAAAATATCGTCGGCTTCTTTCTGGCAGCCGGACTCACGCTCTATTTTTGGAAAGGAAGGAAGGGATTTTATCTCGACCAGCTGCAAAAGGCTATCGACGAATTGAAAAAGGTCGTAGCTCCGACGAAGGAAGAGACAAAGGTCACGACAATTTCAGTTTTCGTTTTTGTCGGCATAATGATCGTTGTTTTTGTCGTTTTTGATCTCATTTGGTCGAACCTCGCAAGACTTATCTATTAGTGGTCGGTGATTTCGCATGAAATGGTACGCAATATACACTCAGTCAGGTCACGAGGCCAAGCTCAGAGACTCGATCCTCAAACTTGTTGAGGAGAGGGGTATGCAGAGCTCTTTCGGCGAGATTATCGTTCCCGAGGTTGAGGTAGAGGAGAAGAAAGGCGGGAAAAAGAAACTCGTAAAGAGAAACCTTTATCCCGGGTACCTTTTTATCCAAATGGATTTCACGGAGGATACGCTTTTCCTGATAAAGGCTGTCGGTTCTGCAAGAAAGCCGATCTTTATCGGAGAGAGAAAGAGATACGGGACCCAGAAGGGGTTCGCAGCTCCGACGGTCATTCCGGATGCCGAAATCCTGAAGATAAGAAAGATGATGGAAGAGGGCGGGCTTTCCACCGTCTCGACCATCATGTTCGAAAAAGGCGAAGAGATCCTCATCAAGGACGGTCCCTTTGCCGGATTCAGAGCCACAATTGACGATGTCAAGGAAGGCAAAGAAAAGTTGGATGTTCTTGTTAATATTTTTGGGCGTTCTACACCCGTCGAGCTTAACTTCTCACAGGTTGAGAAGGTTGAGGATTAACACTTTTTAAGAGGAGTAAACAATGGCTAAGAAAATCGTAGCAAACGTAAAGCTGCAGATCCCTGCGGCTGCTGCAAATCCGGCTCCTCCCGTTGGTCCTGCGCTCGGTCAGCACGGAGTAAACATCATGGAGTTCTGCAAAACTTTCAATGCAAGGACTCAAGAGCAGAAGGGTTATGTAATCCCTGTAGTCATCACGATCTACAGCGACAGATCATTCACCTTCATCACGAAGACTCCGCCTGCTTCCCAGCTGCTTATGAAAGCTTTAGACCAGAGTAAAGGATCCGGGGAGCCCAACAAAAAGAAAATCGGAACCCTGTCGTGGGATCAGATCGGAGAGATCGCGAAGATGAAACTCGTCGACCTCAACACGACAGACATTGAAGCTGCAAAACAGATTGTTGCCGGTACTGCTCGCAGTATGGGTATTAACGTAGAGTAGTGGAGGCGAAGATGGCAGCTTGTGGAAAAAGACTTAGAGACGCGGCGAAAAATTTCGACAGAAACCAGAAGTATTCCGTTAAGGAATCGGTCGAGATCCTTCAGAAGAGCGCGTCGAAAAAATTTGATGAAACCGTAGAACTTGCGATCAATCTCGGTATCAACGCGAAAAAATCCGACCAGATGGTCAGAGGCGCAACTGTTTTCCCGCACGGAGTCGGCAAAGTCGTAAGAGTTTGCGCGATCGTTCCCGCAGATATGGTTGAGCAGGCGAAAAATGCCGGTGCTGATTTCTACGGCAGTGAAGAACTTATCGATAAGATCATGCAGGAAGAGTGGACGGACTTTGACAAACTGGTCACCGTTCCGGCTATGATGGGCAAGATCGGTAAGCTCGGTAAAATTCTCGGTAGAAAAGGTTTGATGCCGAACCCGAAGCTCGGAACAGTCAACAACGATATCGCCGCTGCGGTCAAGCTCGTAAAGGCGGGTCGTGTCGAGTTCAAGGTCAACAAGGCCGGTGTTCTCTGCTGCATGGTCGGTAAGCTCAGCTTCGGTCCCGATAAGATTTATGACAACGTCATAGAGTTTATCAAAGACCTCCAGAAGCTTAAACCCGCTACCGCAAAGGGTGCTTTCATCAAGAAAGTAACGATCTCCTCGACAATGGGTCCCGGAGTGAAGATTGATGAAGCAGCTCTTGTAAGCGAAGCAAAGTAGTTTTAATAATCTTTCTGGTCGAAGAAGTCAGGTGCATTTATGCTTAATTTCCTGTCTGAGACCTGTCGTTGTTCTTCGATGACCAGAATCTGAATGATGGGGTTTTTTAATGGAAAGAAGTAAGAAACAACAGATCATCGAGGAGATTCGCGATGTGCTTTCCAAGGCTTCATCTTGTGTTGTAATCAGTTATGACGGCGTAAACATGGAGACCTTCACGCCTTTCCGCAAGGACTGTGCGAATGAGAACGTAAAGCTTCTCGTCGTAAAGAACACTCTTGCGAAAATCGCTGTAAAGGGAACCGATTACGAGGGAATTTCGCCTTTCCTGACCGGAATGACTGCTCTTGTTATCTCGCTCGGTGACCAGGTCTGCGGTGCAAAGATCGTTAAAAAGGTCGCAAAGAAGAATGAGAGCATCGTCGTCAAGTGCGGAGTTCTTGACGGAAAAACTCTTACAGCCAAGGAAGTGGAAGTGCTTGCAGATCTTCCGAGCAAAGAGGAGCTTCAAGCGAAACTTCTTGCAACAATGCTTGCTGTACCGCAGAATTTTGTACGGCTGCTTAACGCAGTTCCGGAAACGTTTGTACGCCTGCTTGGGGCATATAGAGACAAACTTGAAAATCAGGCTTAATTACAAAACTTTTTAATTTATGGAGAGAACAATGACAAAAGAAGAAGTAAAGGAATTCATTAAGGGAATGACCGTATTGGAGCTTTCGCAGCTTATTAAGGAACTTGAGGAAGAGCTTGGTGTAAGCGCAGCAGCACCGGTCGCAGTCGCAGCAGTAGCTGGCGCAGCTCCGGCAGCAGCAGCAGAAGAGAAGACTGAGTTCGACGTAGTCCTTAAGTCGGCTGGCGCAAACAAACTTAACGTCATTAAGGAAGTAAGAGCTATTACCGGTCTCGGCCTCAAGGAAGCGAAGGATCTCGTTGAGGGTGCTCCGCAGCCTGTAAAAGAGGGAATCTCGAAGGCAGATGCAGAAGCTATGAAAGCTAAACTTGTTGCAGCTGGTGCTGAGGTCGAAATCAAGTAGTTAAAATCGATACTTCTACAGATTGTTCGTAGATAAGTATCTGAATTTGTTGAGGGTAAGGCAGTCTTGTACTGTCTTACCTTGTTTTGTTTTTTAGAATGTTTGATTGATCACCTGCGAAAAAGTGAGGTAATGATGGGGATTTTAGGTCAACAGAATTTCAGGGCCAGAAGATGGTTCGGCAAAATAACGAAAAATGTAACTGATATTCCGGATCTGCTGGATGTGCAGAAAAAATCATTTCAAGACCTTTTGCAGAAGGACATACCTCAGTCCGAGAGAGCAAAGATCGGGTTGAACAACGCATTTTTGTCCATTTTCCCGATAGTAAGCTACAACAACGCGATGGAGCTCTCCTTCCACAGCTATTGGATCGGCGATCCTCAGTACGATGTCGACGAGTGCAAGCTGAGGGGAGTTTCGTACGAACTTCCTATAAAAATCACCGTAAGTCTTACCTCCTACGAGGTTGAGGAGAATACCAACCACAGGAGCAACATGAGAGTCGGCTCCGAGCAGGAGATTTTCTTCGGAAAGATTCCCTGCATGACCGATTGGGGAACATTCATCATCAACGGAACAGAGAGGGTTGTCGTCAACCAGCTCCACCGTTCGCCCGGTACGTTTTTTGATGTCGACAAACTTAAATCGACGAGCGGCAACGAGGTCTATTCGTCCCGCCTTATCCCCTACCACGGTTCCTGGCTCGATTTCGAGTTCGATGCGAAAAGAAACCTTTATACAAAAATAGATAGAAAGAAAAAATTCCCTGCGACGGTATTTTTAAAGGCGTGGGGATATACGACGGAAGATATTATCAGCAGATTTTACATATCAGAAAAGATCCTCTACAAGGACGGTGTCTTCTTCAAGCTTCTCAGCTATGACAAGAGCGAAGAGGAGATCGTCAAGCAGAGAGCCCCGATCGATATCGTTGACCGCGAGGGCGATGTCGTCATCAAAGAGGGCGAAAAGTTACAGGCAAGAAAGCTCAGGAACAAAGGGATCACAGAGGTCGCGATCCCGGCTTCTTACCTCGAAGGAAAGCGCCTTTTCAAGGCTGTTCTCGATCCGAAGACGGGCGAAAAGATCGCCGATACCAATGATGATCTCACCGCTTCGACACTCGACAACATTATCAACAAAGGTATCGAGAGGTTCGAGATAATCTATTTCGAAAGCCTCAACTACTCGCCATACCTTTCAAATACCCTGAAGATCGACAAGGTCAACACTCAGGAAGACGCTCTTATCGAGATCTACAAGCTCCAGCAGCCCTCCAGCCCGGCAAGGCTCGATGTGGCTCAGAGCTACTTCAACACCACCTTCCTCAACCCGGAGTTCTATGATCTCAGCGAGGTCGGAAGGCTTAGGATGAACAACAAGTTCGGCGAGGATATCCCGCTGGCAACGAACAGACAGCTCAGGAAAGAGGATGTAATGAACACCATCATCTACCTCCTCAACCTTACCGACGGCAGAGGCAAGGTAGATGATATCGACCACCTCGGCAACAGACGAGTAAGGCTCGTCGGCGAACTCCTCGAGGATACCTTCAAGACCGGTCTTCTCAAAATGGCACACATGATAAAGGACAAGCTTGCCGGCAACACGATGGATGACTACACTCCCGGTGATGTCATCAATTCAAAGCATGTCGTTGCTGCACTGAAGGAGTTCTTCGCCGGCGGTCAGCTCAGCCAGTTCATGGATCACACGAACGTCCTTTCGGAGATCACCCACAAGAGAAGGCTTTCGGCTCTCGGTCCCGGCGGTTTGGCTAGAGAACACGCGAGCTTCGAAGTCCGAGACGTCCACAGGACGCATTACGGCAGGATCTGCCCCGTCGAGACCCCGGAAGGTCAGAACGTAGGTCTTATCGTTTCGCTGACGACCTTCGCGAGGATCAACGAGTACGGCTACATCGAGACTCCGTTCAGAGTCGTAAAGGACTGCAAGGTCACGGACGAGATCGTATACCTTGACGCTATCGCAGAGGGCAACAAGCAGGTCGTTATGCCGGCTTCGGTCAAGCTCGATGAGAACAACATGATCGTTGACGAATACATCAACGGCAGAAAGGACGGCGAGGTCACGAGAGTCAACAGAAACGAAGTCACGCTCGTCGATCTGGTTCCGGTCCAGCTCGTCTCCGTCTCTGCGGCGCTTATCCCCTTCCTTGAGCACGATGACGCAAACAGAGCCCTGATGGGTTCGAACATGCAGCGTCAGGCCGTTCCTCTCATCAAAACAGAGGCTCCGCTTGTCGCAACGGGTATGGAAAAGTATGTTGCAAGAGACTCCGGCTACACTAAGTTTGCTCAGCGCAGCGGTGTTGTCGTCAAGGTCGATTCTTCGAGAGTCGTTGTCAAGGTCGAAGAGAACAACGGCGTTGATGTCGATATTTACAACCTTACAAAATACAAACGTTCCAACCAGAATACGGCGATCAACCAGAAACCGGTCGTTTCGGTCGGCGACTACGTCAGAAAGGGCGACACGATCGCAGACGGTCCCGCGATCAACCGCGGCGAGCTCTCGATCGGTAAGAACGTCCTTATCGCATTCATGCCCTGGAACGGTTACAACTACGAGGACTCGGTCCTCATCAACCGCAGGCTTTTGAAGGACGACTACTTCACGTCGATCCACATCGAGGAGTTCCTCTGCGAGGCAAGAGATACGAGACGCGGACCTGAAGAGATCACGGCCGACATCCCGAACGCATCCGAGGAGATCCTCAAGAAGCTCGACGACAGCGGCATCATCAGGATCGGTCAGAAGATCAAACCCGGCGACATCCTCGTCGGCAAGGTCTCTCCGAGAGGCGAGACAGTCCTGACCCCCGAAGAGAAGCTGCTCCGCGCGATTTTCGGCGAGAAGGCAGGCGACGTAAAAGACAGCTCTCTCTACGTCAACCCGGGGACTGAGGGTGTCGTTATCGACACCAGGATCTTCTCCAGAAAGGGGATCAAGAAGGACAACCGGATGAAGGAGCAGGAGCAGGAACAGGTCGATTCCGTGAACAGGAACTGCAACGACGAAGTCCGCATCATCGAAAAGCACACCTACGAGCTTGTCAGAAAGATGCTTGTCGGCAAGACGACCGATGCTGAGCTCCGCAACGACAACAATGCCGTCGTCATCGAAAAGGGTGTCCTTATTGACGAAGCGAAGGCTGCCGCTCTTCCCGAGAGTGCTCTGGCAGTCATCAGCATTGACGACAGAGAGGCTCTGAAGGGCATCAGGGAGTTCATCCTTGCGATGGGCAGAAAGGTCGAGACAGTCAAGAAAATGTACAACGCCAAGATCGAGCAGATCACGAAGAGCGACGACCTTGCGCCGGGCGTAAGCAAATCGGTAAAGGTCTTCATCGCTATCAAGAGAAAGCTCTCCGTCGGCGACAAGATGTCCGGCCGTCACGGAAACAAGGGTGTTGTCTCGATGCTTCTTCCGGAAGAGGATGTCCCCTACATGGAGGACGGCAGAACGGTCGATATCGTTCTCAATCCTCTCGGCGTTCCCAGCCGTATGAACATCGGACAGATCCTCGAGGTCCATCTCGGACTCGGCGCAAGACGTCTCGGCGAGCAGATCAACCGCTACCTTGAAGAGAACTACGGCATGGACAAGATGCGCAAGATCCTCAAGGATGCGCTTGATCCGAGCCCGGAGGTTTCAAAGATGATCGACGAGGCAAGCGAAGACGATCTCCGCAGCTTCATCAAGTCGATGAAGGGCGGTATCTACACAGCGACACCTGTTTTCGACGGTGCCCAGGAATCGCAGATCCGTCAGATCCTCCGCGATACCCATGAACGTGAAAACGGCAAGACGATCCTGTTTGACGGCAGGACCGGCGAGCCCTTCGAGTCCGATGTCACGGTCGGCGTAATGTACTTCCTGAAGCTCCACCACCTGGTCGACGAAATAGTCCACGCAAGGAGCACGGGTCCCTACTCGCTCGTTACGCAGCAGCCTCTCGGCGGAAAGGCTCAGTTCGGCGGACAGAGACTCGGAGAGATGGAGGTTTGGGCGCTCGGTGCTTACGGCGCAGCTTACTGTCTCCAGGAGTTCCTGACCATCAAATCGGATGATGTCGAGGGCAGAAAGAAACTTTACGAGTCGATCGTCAGGGGCAGAAACAAGTATGAAATGGGTGTCCCGGCATCGTTCTCGGTTCTTGTCAAGGAGATGCAGAGCCTTTGCATCGATGTAAATCTGATCTCCGACCAGAACGGCAAAGATAACAACAACAACAGATAGGAGGAAGCCGTGAAAGATGAATTCCTGAAATTTTCGGACAAGAAAAGAACCGATTATAATTTCAAAGCGATAGAGGTTTCGCTCGCTTCTCCCGAAAAAATACTGGAGTGGTCATACGGAGAGGTCAAGAAGCCCGAAACCCTGAACCACAGAACCTTTAAGCCTGAAAAGGACGGTCTTTTCTGCGCAAAAATTTTCGGACCGCAAAACGACTACGAGTGTCTCTGCGGAAAGTACAAGCGCATGAAATATAAAGGCATCGTCTGCGAAAAGTGCGGAGTCGAGGTCATCGAATCCAAGGTCAGACGCGAAAGGATGGGTCACATTACGCTGGCTATTCCGATAGCGCACATCTGGTATGTCAAGACGACTCCGTTTTACGTCGGCACCATCCTCGGAATGAGCTCTGCGAACGTAAACAGCGTCATCTACTGCGAAGGCTACGTCGTTCTCGAGTCGAAGATCGACGGCTTCCCGCGCGGCAAGTACATCGAGGAGGAGGACTACAACACTCTGCTCGAAAAGTACGGTCCGGACGAGATCTACGCTGAAACCGGCGCAGCTCCGCTCAGAAAGCTTCTCGAGGAGATGGATCTCGTTGCAACTAAAAACGAGGTCGAAAGCGAGCTCGAGAACTGCAAGGACAAAAACCAGCAGGCAAAGCTTCAGAAGAGGATCAACGCTCTCAACAAGTTCATCCGCTCGGGCGAGGAACCGAAAAATATGATCCTGACAGTTCTTCCGGTCCTGCCGCCGGATCTGAGACCTCTCGTTCCGCTTGACGGCGGAAGGTTTGCTACCAGCGACCTCAACGAGCTCTACAGAAACGTCATCACCAGGAACAACCGTCTGAAAAAGCTGATGGATCTCGGTGCACCCGATGTCATCATCAAAAACGACAAGCGTATGCTCCAGGAGGCTGTTGACGCGCTTTTCGACAACCAGAAAGTCCACCGCCCGAAAGCCGGCACGAACGGCAGACCGCTCAAGTCCCTCAGCGACATGCTGAAGGGAAAACAGGGCCGCTTCCGTCAGAACCTGCTCGGTAAGCGTGTCGACTACTCAGGCCGTTCCGTTATTACCGTCGGTCCTGAGCTCAAGCTCCACGAATGCGGACTTCCGAAGGTCATGGCTCTCGAGCTCTTCAAGCCGTTCATCATCAACAAGCTTCAGGAGAGGAACCTCGTAACGACGGTCAAGGCTGCGAAGAACATGATCGATTCCGGCGTTGACGTAGTTTGGGAGATCCTTGAAGAGGTCGTCCGCGAGCATCCGGTACTTCTCAACCGTGCTCCGACCCTTCACAGACTCGGTATCCAGGCATTCGAGCCGGTTTTGATAGATTCTAAGGCTATCAGGCTTCACCCTCTGGTTTGCGTTGCGTTCAACGCGGACTTCGACGGTGACCAGATGGCGATCCACCTTCCGCTCAGCATCGAGGCGCAGCTTGAAAGCCGCGTCCTGATGATGTCGACGAACAACGTCCTCTCTCCGGCATCGGGCAAACCGATCATCACGCCGGCACAGGACATGGTTCTCGGACTCTACTACCTGACCACGGCGAGACCCAATTCAAAGGGCGAAAACAAGATATTCTACTCGGATACAGAGGCTCTGATGGCACGCGATTCAGGTGTCATCGACTGGCAGTCCATCATCCGCGTCAGAGTTGACGGAAAGATCGAGACTACGACAGCCGGAAGGCTTCTCATCTGGGCGATCACTCCCCACGAGCTTGGTTTTGACATGATCAACAGGCAGCTCAAGAAGGGCGACTGGTCCGATATCCTCGACAAGAGCTTCAGGATCGCCGGCGGAAAGGCGACGGTAGTTTTTGCCGACAAGATCAAAAACCTCGGTTACAAATATTCTACGATCGCTGCATATTCGATCTCCGTTGACGACATCAAGATCCCGGCTGCAAAGCAGGCGATCATCGCAAAGGCGGAGAAGGATGTCGCTGAGATCCAGAAACAGTACGAGGAAGGTCAGATCACAGATTCCGAGCGCTACAACAAGATCGTAGACTTCTGGGACAAGGCGAACGAGAAGGTCACGGACGAGATGATGAACGTCCTCAAGGAGAAGAAGATCCAGCATCCGATCTGGGGCGAGATCGTAATGCCCTCCGACAACCCGGTCTACATCATGGCAGACTCGAAGGCCAGAGGCTCGAAGGATCAGATCAGACAGCTCGGCGGTATGCGTGGTCTTATGGCGAAACCGAGCGGCGAGATCATCGAAACGCCCATTCTTGCGAACTTCAAGGAGGGGCTTGACTCGCTTGACTACTTCATTTCGACACACGGTGCAAGAAAGGGTTCGGCAGATACGGCTCTCAAAACCGCTAACTCAGGTTACCTTACGAGACGTCTTGTCGATGTCGCACAGGATGTCGTCGTCGTCGAAGAGGACTGCGGGACCAGCATGGGAATCGAGATCGAAGCTCTTCTCAACGAGTCCGGTGAGGTAATTTCTCCTCTTCGTGAAAGGATCCTCGGCAGAGTCGCGCTTGATGACATCGAAGATCCTGATACCGGCGAGATCATCGTCAACGCAGACGAGATGATCGACGAGGCGATCGCAGACAAGATCGTTGAGGCAGGTATCGACAAAGTCTGGATCAGATCGGTACTTACCTGCAAAAGCAAGTACGGCGTCTGCTCGAAGTGCTACGGCAGAGACCTTGCGAGAGGTCACATCATCAATGTCGGCGAGGCTGTAGGCTTCATCGCGGCTCAGTCGATCGGTGAGCCCGGAACCCAGCTCACGATGAGAACCTTCCACGTCGGCGGTGTTGCATCCAGAACAGTCGAGAAATCGAGCCACGAATCGAAGAGAAAGGGAACCGTCGTCTTCAAGGATATCAAAACTCTCGAAAAACCGGACGGAACGCAGGTCGTTCTCAACAGAAACGGTAAGATATTCATCGTCGATAAGGGCAGAGAGAGGGAGAAATACCCGCTTTCATACGGAACGACGCTCCGTGTCAAGGATGGACAGATGGTCGAAAAGGATACCGTTCTTGCAGAGTGGGATCCCTACAACAGCCCGATCATCGCAGAGGCTGACGGAAAGATCGCCTTCAACGACCTTGTCGAAGGTATCACGATGAAAGTCGACCGCGATGAGCAGACTGGTCTTTCAAAATCGACCGTCATCGCATCCCGTGATGCAAAGATGTCTCCTCAGATCTTCATTGTCGAGGACAAGAGAGGCAAGCAGAAGATCAAGATGATCGCAAGAGGCGAGGCTGTCTATCAGCTTCCGGTCAATGCCTTCATCGAAGTCCAGGACGGTGCTGAAGTCCACGTCGGCGACGTTATCGCAAGGGTCCCGAGATCGGCACGCAAAACCAAGGATATCACGGGCGGTCTTCCGCGAATCAGCGACCTCTTCGAGGCAAGAAAGACCAAGAACCCCGCCAAGGTCGCGGCGATTTCCGGAACAGTATCGATCACTATGGACGGCAAGACCTCCAAAAAGCGTATCATCACGATCACACCCGAAGAGGGCGGCGAGATGACTCAGCCGGTCGTTATACCCAAGGAGCGTTACGTCAACGTTCACGACGGTGACTTTGTCGAGGCAGGCGAACCCCTCATCGACGGACCGGTCGATCCGCACGACATCCTTGAACTTCAGGGCGAAGCGAAAGTCGCTCAGTTCCTGGTTCAGGAGGTCCAGAGAGTCTACAAACTCCAGGGCGTTCCGATCAACGACAAGCACATAGAGATCATCGTAAAGCAGATGCTCAAGAAGGTAAAAGTTCTCGAGCCGAACGACACGACGCTCATGAAGGGCGAAGTAGTTGAAAAGGAGAAGATCGAAGATATCAACAAAGAGATGGAGAAGAAGGGACTCCGCGGTGCGACATGGAGCACACTGCTTCTCGGAATCACCAAGGCTGCCCTTCAGACCGAAAGCTTCTTCTCGGCAGCAAGTTTCCAGGAGACGACCAAAGTCCTCACGAACGCAAGCGTCGAAAGGAAGAGAGACGTCCTCCGCGGAATCAAGGAGAACATCATCATCGGCAAGATGATCCCGGCCGGAACAGGGTTCCCAAGGTATAACGAGGCAAACTACGAAGTCGGTATCCCGGGATACGAAGACATCAAAAAGCCTGAGGAGACCAGCTCTGCGGACAAACTCCGCAACGCCGAGATCCGTCGCAGGAGCGAGCGCTTCGACCTTGACGGAGCATTCGATTTCCAGAAGGGGATCAACGAAAAGGACGAGATCCTTTCCGACCTGAACAGCATCGTCAACGTTGACGATCTCGACAAGTCGGGCGAAGACTGATTCAGCCCTCTTTTTCCCAAAATAATAATGCGGCTCTTCGGGGCCGCATTTTTTTATCTGACAGGTGCCGGCTCTGCGCACTGCAAATTGTCCGAAAAAGGCGTCGGAAAACGGCAAAAAAAGCAAAAAAACAAAAGACATCAAAAAAAATCGTAAAAATTTTCTAGTAAAACCCGTTAGTTGCAAAAAAGTTGTTAAAAAGTGAAAAAATAAGTTGACTTGGTCGGAAAAATCTCCATAATGCGCCCCGCTTGTTTAAGAGGTCATTGAAAACTGAGCAGCAGGAAAGAAGCACAGCGAACAAAGAAATGGGTCTTAAGAGACCTTTGAGCAATGAACTAAGGATTTAACTGGAGAGTTTGATC
>JAGAAT010000190.1 GCA_017615095.1 bacterium | reverse complement strand
TCGAGCTCTGCTGGGATAAAACAGGTACGCTTGATATCGACCTGCACCTTGCGAAGGTCGGAACTACAAGCGGTTGGACCAACGGCGCATGTTACTACGGCAACTGTAAGAATACAGGTCAGCCGAACTGGGGCTATCCGACGACGATCAACTCTATTTTAAACCAGAGCACCTTGGAGTTCGAGCACAATAAAACAGCTTACAACCCGCGTCTTGACCTCGATAACATCTCCAAACCCGGAATCCCGGAGAACATCAACCTCGACAACCCGAACAACGGCGATACATTCAGGATCGGAGTCAACTACTACAGCAGTTCGTCAACCACGACTCATCCGGTAATCAACGTCTACTGCGGCGGTACCCTGAAATCGACATTCGGTGTCGAGCCTCAGGTCAGCGGCTTCAACGGAAAGAGCAAGCTCTGGAAGGTCGCTGAGGTCAAATGGGTCGGAGATTTCAACTCTGATGCCTGCGAGATAACACCGAAATTCACCGATTCCGGCTATGTTGTCGGCACACTCAGCAACTATGACTGGTAGCAGTCACCTCTTTTTCTCCTGATCATCCGCAAAAATTTATCTTTTTGACCTGATTCATCGGCTTTGACGCTCACTTTTTCCTATTTTTTCAATGTAAAATATGTATAATCATCCGTTTTTTTGTTCTGAAATGGTTTGTAGGAGAAAAATATGTCTTTTATATCGAAAATTTCCGTCTCTCTTTTTATCGTTCTTTTTGCATTTGTTCAGCTGAACGCAGATGAAAAACAGGTCGAAGATACAGCGGTGAACGAAACTCAACCCGCTGAAAATACTGAAAATAGTGCTGGAGCAGAGAAAAAGGCTGAGGATAAGGACGGCAAACGCGGGTTCGTATTCGGTTCGTACGGCAGGGTCCAGCCGGCAACCGATCTCCGCGGCGGTTCACCGAAATGGCTCAATGTCGTCGGTCACGGCAGCAGACTGGAGCAGGAGAGTTACGTCGAGCTCGATTTCGTATATCTTTTCAAGAGACCGGGTGAAAACGGTCCGCTTTTCGATTTTGTTTCGACGCTTGCATTTTCAGAGAGCCTTTTCCACAATTCTGGCAAATGGATAGCTCTCAACACTGTCAGGAACCTCTTCGTCCGTGCAGAGAACGTTATCTGGAAACCGCTCGGATTCTGGGTCGGAAGCCGGATGTACCGCGGGAACGACATCTACCTTCTGGATTACTGGCCGCTTGACGAGGACAATATGTACGGCGGCGGTTTCGGGCTTCACTTCGATGATTTTTCGGTCGATTATTATCTGGGTTTCAACCGTCTCGAGGCAGACTGGCAGTATCAGTCGATCCAGGTCGTTTCCGATACTTTCGGCGCAGAAAGCGTCACATGGATGGACCGCCAGCGCCTTGTAACAGGTCTTAAATACGAACAAAAACACATGTTTAATGAAAAACTCGGTGTGCGTTGGAAGCTTCACGGCGAGTTCCAGAGGATAGGATCCGGCAAGCAGAGCAACGACCCTGTCGATGCAGAAAACACGATCATCTTTCCGGAGGATTTCGGCTGGTCTATCGGCGGCGAGCTGGGATTTTTCGGCTATGCGAAGAACAGCTTCACGAATATATTCCTCAAATACTCTGGCGGACTTGCGGCTTACGGGCTTCTTACCGTTCCGTGGGGTTTCGACACAAAGTATAAAACCGGAGATGCTCAGGAGCTTCTGCTTGCTGTCAATTCAAACCTTGAGATCGGAAAATTCGGAGCGATATTCGGCGCTTACGTTCGTTCGTTCCGCGATTCCGACGGCAACAGGTACGACAACGACGATTTTGTCGAATACATCTTCGCGCTTCGTCCGCACATCTTCATACACGAATATTTTTATCTCGCTTTCGAGATCTCGCACCAGCTAAAAAACACGAACGGGCTCACAAAGCTGAGCAACGGTGTCGAAAAGAACATCCTGCCGCAGGTCACGAAGCTTTCCGTCATTCCGATCATCACTTACGGCGGAGGGAACTACGGAAGACCGCAGCTTCGTCTGGTCTACACGGCGGCATTCCAGAACGATGATGCGAGATACTCCTACAACGAGGAGGATTTCAGGTCGAAGCATACTGTCCACCATTACTTCGGTCTGAGTGCCGAATGGTGGTTCAACACGGATCACCGCTGATATGGATAATTATTTGAAATCGGTTATAATTTCTGGTTCTTTTTTGAGGTGAAAGATGAAGATATTCAAGAAGCTTTTCCTTATGCTGGTTTTTTTGGCGATTGCCTTCGTGATATCCTATTTCGCACACTCCAACGAAAAGTATGTGACCATCGATTTCCTGATTTTCAAGGTCAACGAAATTCAGGTCTGGCTGCTTTCGATCTTCTGCTTTATCGCCGGAATGATCGCGATGATCCTCTTTGTCGCAGTCGATGTGATAAGGAATTCAAGGCATTCCAGAAAGCTGGAGGCTGAAAACGCGAAGCTGAAAGCGGAGCTTGCCTCGATACGGAGCGAAAAGCTTTCCGATATCGACGAAAAGACGCTCGTTGTCGATGAGCCGCAGGATATTCGGAACGGTGAAGCGTAGGGGAGGCGGGCTTGTTTTCACTTTTTTCTCTTTTTAAAAAATCGAACGGCAGCATCTCTTCGTACAAGTTCAAGCCTGATCAGCAGGATCTTTTCGATGCTCTGTGCAGCTGTCATCTGGGAGACCGCAGCCGCTACTTCACGAAGCTGAAAAAGCTTGCCGAAACCTTCTCGGAGGAGCCTCTCTTCTTCCTCTTTGCAGGGGATATCGTTCGCGATTCCAATAAGGACAAAGCATTGGAAATACACAGGGAAATCCTTTTCAGACCTAACACTGAAAAGGCTCTCAGAGCGCGAGTCCTGGAGCACATCGGGCGCGACTACATCGCCATGAATCAGCCGAAAAAGGCGATTTCAGTGCTCAAGGAGGCGACGAAGCTTGCAGACCTTCCGAACGCAGATCTGATGCTTTCTGAAATCTACGAGGGCGAGGCGAACTTCGACGAGGCGCTTTCCGAGCTTGAAAAGCATCAGAATCTGACGAAGAACGCAAGTCAGCTCCCGATCCAGCGTCTCTGCGCGAGGGTCGTGAACTTTCTGCTTCTCGCCGAAACGAAGCAGCAGAAGGATGTCGTCCGCTGGCTTGAGATCTTTGCAAAAAAATCGGGCGATCCCGTTCAATCGGCGGCAGCCGACATGATGATCGCAGTCACCAACGGCAAGACGGCAAAGGTGCAGACGGCGCTTGAAAATCTCGTCAAGGCTGATGACGGCTTTGAGATCCTTGGGCGTTCGCTGCTTTTGAACTACGCCGACGGAGCCGACGTGAATTACGGTGTCGATGGGCGCTACAAGGAGGTTTTTCACCTTCTTTTCAACAAGAATCTGAAGGTTGCGAACACGCTTGAGAACGTAAGCCCGAACGCGCTGGTCTCCTACAAGCTTCTGCTGCGGGGCAAAGCGGAAGGCGGTCTGGAACTGCTCGACAAGGCGATCCCAGATCAGTCGCTCTTCCTCTGCCGCGAGTGCGGAAAGCCTGTAAGCCTTCTGAGTCCGGTTTGTCCGACATGCCAGAAGATCACCGGCAGAAAATTTACCATTATGAAATAATTGGAGTTTGGAATGAAAAAATTGTTCATTTTGATCACCGCCTTTTTGCTTCTGACCTCCTGCGGCGGTTCGCAGGCGGAGAACGGGGATGATCAGAACCAGCTCAACGTCGAGAACTTCTTTTCCCGTTATCTGACGACTCTCTGCTCTGCGGCTTCGACCTGCACATCGGGTCTCGTCAATCCGTCTAATTTGGCTAACTGTCCTAGTTTATTGAAAAATTCTACGACTCCGTTTGCGGGCTTCAACAACGGTGAAATGGTGATTTTCGAGCATAAGTATCAGATGCTGAAGAGTGCAGAGGAGATGGGCTGGGTCAAGGTCGATATGACTCAGGCGGAGATCTGTTTCCTCAAAATCGAAGAGTTGCAGCCGTGCGATCCCTTTGCGTTCCATCTGCTGGATGTCGCTGAGTGCGCGGCGGTATTCGTCGGCACGAAACCTCTCAAACAGGACTGCACGCAGAACGAAGTTTGCAGCAACGGCTGGTGCAAAATGAGCGGTTCATCCTGCAACGGAAGCTGTTCCGAGTACAAGCAGGCGGGTCAGCCCTGCAAATCGAACGACAGATGCGCTCCCGGATACGAGTGCAGTTCGACCGGCTGCGTTCAGAAGACACTCAGCGGTCCGAACGAGCCGTGCATTTCGAACAGCAACTGCAAAAGCACGCTCTTCTGCTATATCGAAAGCGGAGATGCCTACGGGACATGTCTCAACAGAAAGGGGCTGAACGCACCCTGCACGATGGATGACGAATGCGCTCTCGGTCTCGGCTGTATCGCGAATGTCTGCTCTGGATCAAAGGTGCGCAACAACGCCGGCGAGTCCTGCGGTCTTCAGCCGAAGCTTGACGAAAACGAAGAGGATGTCGTTATCGAGTGCAACAGGTTCTCGAAGCTCGAATGCAACTCAAGCAACTACTGCGCACCGCTTCCGACCTACAACATGGAGTGTGCCTCGGAGTGCGACGATACCGCGAATCTCTTCTGCAACGAGACCTACCACCGCTGCGACTGGCAGCTCGACGCCGGTTCTCCCTGCACCTCGAACAAGCAGTGCAAGACGCTCTACTGCGCAAGGGTCACGAATCCCGACGGGACTCTCACCGATGTCTCTGTATGCCGTGTCCCCGAATGTCTGACAGTCGTAAATGAATAGATTCCTTCTTTTTTTCCTGCTACCGGTTTTTTTGAGCTCCTGTGCCTCTGCGGAGGCTTCTGCACCGTCAGAGCCTGATCAGACCGGACTCTCCAGGCGTGAGGTCGTTCCGCTTGAGATCGCAAAAAAGCCGCAGAACAACCTTCTCGAAAAGATAATCGTCCGCGATGCCTATTCGGGGGAAGAGTATCCGCTCAGCAGGATCGCGCAGAGCCCGGCGGTCTATATCGAGCTCTCGGCAAGCTGGTGCGAGGCGTGTCCCGAGATGAAGGTGACGACTGCGAAACTGGTCCCGTACTTTCGGGGAAGGGTCTTCTTCGTCAGGCTTTTCAAACCGGACGATACGCTGCCTGAACCCGGATCCGGTGATGTCGCGGAGATGGTCATCGTCTCTTCGCCGCCTGAGCTCGACCTTGAAAATACGGGCGTGATGCCTCGTGTCGTCATTATTTCGAACCACGGCGAAGATGTAGCGCTTGACGCGACGGGGCTCTATCCGAACCTCTACTATTACGGTGTTTTGTCGGAAATTTAGTTATTTCAGATTCTCGAAATCCTTCTCGAAACCGACCTTTTTGAGAAGTCTCTCCTTGTCGAACCACTTCTCTTCGACCCTTACGAAGAGGTTGAGACCGACTTTGCAGTCGTAGATCTCTTCAAGCTCCTTGCGGGCTAAGGTGCCTATTTTTTTGAGAGTTTCTCCCTTGTGCCCGACAACGATGCCCTTCTGGCTGTCTCTTGCGACGTGTATCGTAGCCTCTATCGAAAAGAGGTTTTTCGGCTGGTTGTAGCGGACTCTTTCGACTGTAACGACGATAGAGTATGGAAGTTCCTGAGTGAGTTCGTTGAAAAGCTTCTCGCGGATGATCTCGGAGATGAGGAATTCATCGTCCTGATCGGTCGCCGTGTCTTCCGGGAAGTACTGCGGTCCCGGATTGAGATAGTGCTTGATCCCGTCGATAAGTGCCTGGATCCCTTCGCCGTTCTGAGCCGAGATCGCGTAGCTGGCGGCAAAATCGAACCTCTTTCTGTAGACTGCGATCGTGTCGTCAACACGCATCGGCTTGACGGCGTCGATCTTGTTCACAACGAGGATCGTCGGGATCTTCGGATCCAGGTTTTTGAGTATGTGAGCCTCCTCTTCGCCGATACCGAGTTCGGGGTGCTGCTTTGAAACATCGACGAAAAAGAGCGTCAGATCGGCATCCTTCGCAGCCGAAAAGCTGTACTTGTTCATCCAGCTGTTCAAAAGTTTTCCGAAGTCGCCCGAAGTGATACC
>JAGAAT010000189.1 GCA_017615095.1 bacterium | reverse complement strand
TGATCTTCCTGGGGTTTTCGACACTTGTGACGCTGGTCGTCGTTTATCTTCTGCTCGCATACGCCGAGACGAAATTCATGAAAGTCGTCTACGCGTTCATCGTCGCCGGAGCCTGCGGGAACCTCTTTGACCGCTATTTCCGCGGCTTCAAGGTCGTCGATTTCATAAACTGGCACGTTGGAAATGCCTACCACTGGCCGACTTTCAACTTTGCCGATGCTGTGATCGTCGTCGCAGTCTTCCTGCTGGCATACGAAGCCCTGATCGGAGAGCCGATGCGCCGCAAGAAGGCTAAAAGCGGAGAAAAAGCTTAATGAATCCTGTACTTTTTACCCTTGGAGGGATAAATTTTTCGTCATACTACTGCATGGGGCTGGTCGGACTGGTGTTCGGCGTCTGGCTCACGCTTTACGAAATCAAAAGGCGCGGACTTGATGTCAAACTGGCGGCACGGGGAGCCCTCTGGACCTGCATCATGGGTTATCTCGGCGCAAGAGCGATGCACATCGTTTTTGACGGTTTTCTCGACATCTACATCCAGAAACCGCTGGCGATCTTCGCATTCTGGAAGGGCGGGCTCGCCTTTTACGGCATAATAATTTTCGGTCTTCCGACCTCTGTCTGGTGGTTCCACAGCCACAAGGCATCGATTCTGAAGTATATCGACTGCTATATCCTCGGGGTCGCGTTCGGTGTCGGGATCGGCAGGATCGGCTGCTACCTCAACGGATGCTGCTTCGGCGAGATCTCGTCAAGCCCGCACGCAAACCGGTTCATCAACTACGGTCTGAGCGCGAAACACCAGTTCGCACGCGACATACTGCTGAACCTGAAGGATCCGCCCTTCCCCGTTTTCCCAGCCCAGCTGATCTCGTTCGCTGCCAACATGGTGATTTTCCTGATAATCTGGTTCTTTTTCCGCAAACACCTGAAAAAGGACGGGACACTCTTCGGGACATGGCTCATCATGTACGGGATATTCCGTTTCATCATCGAATTTTTCCGTGAGGACGACCGCGGGCTCTTCTTCAACAACCTGCTTTCGACCTCCCAGCTGATTGCGATTGTCTCATTCATCATCGGGGTACTGATGTTCGTTCTGCCCGCATACGAGCCGCAGAAACCGGAAGCCGCAAGCCATGATTGAAGAGTATCTCACAATTTTCGAAGAGACACAACCTGTTGAAATAAAAGAGAAAAACAGCCGTTTTATATCTGTTTGCCGGCATATTGACGACAAGCAGGAGGCGGAAGATTTCATCCGTCAGCTCCGCAAGATCCACTACGACTGCACGCATGTCTGCTTTGCCTACCTCCTCGGAGAGGGCAAAGTCGAAACCTTCCGCTACAGCGACGACGGAGAGCCTTCAGGCACGGCAGGGCTCCCGATCTACAACGAAATTTTGAGGAAAAACCTATTCAACGTCGTTGTCGCAAGTGTGAGATACTACGGAGGCATCAAGCTCGGGACAGGCGGACTCACAAGGACCTACGGCGCTTCGGCGCGGGCTGCGCTCGACATCGCGAAACCTGAAAAAATAATCATCAAAGCGACTCTCCTGGTCGAGATCCAGTTCGACCTTACCGGGATCGCAATGAGCTACATAGACAGATTTGACGGAGCAGAAATAAAATCAACAACTTACAACGAGACTGGTGCCGTTTTGGAGATCAGGATCCCGATCGCATCGGTCGAAAAATTCTCCTCGGAGCTCACTGAAAAAAGCGGCGGCAGGCTGAAGATAACTCCTGTTTGACTTTAACGCACGCCGTCCTATTATCATTGAATAAATTTGTGAGGTAACACATGTTTGAAAGAGATGAAACACTTGTTCACGGTCTGGTCGAGCTTTCGATGAACGCCTCGCCTGCCGGAATCGCCAGGGCAATAGATTCGGAGCATCCGACGCTTGAGGATTTCGCGGCGCTGATAAGCCCTAACATCACAACGGAGCTGCTCAAAAAACTGGCTCAGAGATCATACGAGCTGACACGGATGCGCTTCGGCAGAGCGATATCGCTCTACGTTCCGCTTTACTACGACAACCGTTGCGTAAACGGCTGTATTTACTGCGGTTTCAATGTCCACAACAAGATCTCCAGAAAGAAACTCACCTTTGAAGAGATCGTTAATGAAGCCGAGTTCCTGAGGGCGAAAAACTTCAAAAACCTGCTACTTGTAGCGGGCGAACACCCCGAAAGCGCAAATGTCGATTTTCTGGTCGACGTGATAAAAAAGATGCACGATATCGGCTTCAGCTGCCTCAGCATCGAGATCGCTCCGCTTGCGACTGAAGATTATGCGCGGCTTGTCAGCGAGGCGCACCTCGACGGGCTCTACGTCTACCAGGAGACCTTCAACAAAGAGCTTTATTCGATGGTCCACCCGAGCGGAAGGAAGCGTGACTACAACTGGCGGCTCGGTACGCCGGAACGCGGTGCAGAGGCGGGGATCTCAAAGATCGGCGTAGGGTTCCTGCTCGGTCTCAACGACTTCCGCGAAGATGCGCTCTACCTCGCCTGCAACATCGGATACCTCCGGAAAAACTACTGGAAAAGCGAATATTCGATCTCATATCCGAGGATCAGGAACGCGGCTGGCGTAAACTCAGCATTCCGCAATGTCAGCGACCGCGACTTTCTACAGCTAGTCTGCGCATACAGGCTCCTCTTCCCGGAGATCGCGATGAGCGTTTCGACCCGCGAATACCCGGAATACCGCGACAGGATCATCCCGCTCGCCTTCACCAGCGTAAGCGCCGGATCGTCCACTGCCCCAGGAGGATACTGCAATAAAAACAAAGATTTAGAGCAATTCGAAGTAGAAGATTCAAGAAGTGTCGAAGAGGTCACCGAGGCACTTCGCAGAAACGGTTTCGACCCTGTTTGGAAGGATTGGGAATAATGGACAAAATCACATCTGTCGCAAAAAACAAAAAGGTCTTCCGCAACTACGAGATCCTTGACAAACTTGAGGCCGGGATAGTCCTCCAGGGCACCGAAATCAAGTCTATCCGCGACGGGAACGTCTCATTCCGCGACAGCTTCATCGACATCCAGAAGGGAGAATTCTGGCTCGTCGGTTTCTACATCGCACCCTACACTGCCGGCAACATCTGGAACCACGAAGCCGACAGGAAACGCAAGCTCCTCCTCAACCGCCGCGAGATAAAAAAGTGGGACAACAAAGTGCGCGAACGCGGCTTTACCGTCGTTCCGATAGAACTTTACATCAAAAACGGCAGAGCAAAGCTCGAAATAGGTCTTGCGCGGGGCAAAACTTCGTTCGACAAGAAGGATGACCTGAAGGAAAAATCGATCAGGAAAGACACCGAAAGATTTACGGGCAAGTATCGATGAATACAAGGGAAATCGGCGCAGAAGCCGAAAACTACACGGCTGAATGGCTCACGCAGAAGGGCTACGAGATCCTTGACAGGAACTTCTGTATGCGCGGCGGCGAGCTCGATATCATCGCCAAAAAGGATGACACCGTCGTATTCGTCGAAGTCAGGAGCTGGAACCGCGAATTTTGGGAAGGCGGCACTCCGCTCGAGACGATTTCGTCAAGTAAAATCAAACATTTGATAAAAACAGCAGTATACTATCTCCACACGAAAAAAATCCCGCAGCAGAGCGTAAACATACGTTTTGACGTTGCCGCGCTGATAAAAGAGAGCGACGGACGCTTCAGCATCGACTACATTCCGGCGGCATTCGACGCATCGGAGGTCAGATGAGCGGCAACCTCTTCGTAGTCGCGACGCCGATCGGGAACATGGGCGATATTTCAGAGCGGGCGAAGTCGGTCCTGGAGAGCGCGGATCTCATCCTGGCAGAAGACAGCCGCGTTTCGGCATCGCTTCTGGCGCGTCTCGGGATCAAAAGCAGGATCGCATCATACCACAAATTCACGGAGGTCAGGGAGCTCGAAAGGCACATATCAGAGCTGCTTGAGGGCAAAAATATCGCAATGATTTCAGATGCAGGGACTCCGGCTGTCAGTGACCCGGGGAAATACCTCGTCCGTGCAGCTCTCGAAAGGGGCATCCGCGTAACGCCGATACCCGGCGCAAATGCGGCAGTTTCGGCATTCTCCTGCTCAGGCTCGATGGGAAACTCCTTTGTTTTCTGCGGTTTCCTTCCGTCAAAAGGCGCCGAAAGGATCGCAAAATGCGAAGAGTTCCTCTCCTTCGGTCTGCCGGTGGTTTTTTACGAGTCGCCTATGCGGATCAGAGATCTGCTGGATCTTCTGACACCGCTCTGTGAAAGGATCGTCGTCTCGCGGGAGCTTACGAAGCAGTTCGAGGAGATCTTCGTGTGGAAGGGCGGTGAAATCAGGGAAAAGGGCGAATTCACAGTCGTCGCCGAGCCGAAAAAAGTTGATCCAGCGCCGACGATTATCGATCCCAAATTGCTGGAATTATTGAAAAACTCAAATTTATCGGTAAGAGACTGCACAGAGATGGTCTTAAGGCTTTATCCGAATATGAAAAGCAACGAGATCAAAAGGATCTTTATGATTAACAAGAAAGGTGAATGAATCAAAATAGTTACATTCTAAAGGAGGCAAAAAAATGAAGGTTTTGGTAACAGGCGGTGCAGGATTTCTGGGTCTGCACGTTGAAAAAAAGTGTGTTTCGATGGGCTGCGAAGTCACTCTTCTCGACATTGCAGAATTTCATCCGGAGGATTACGACAAATCGACGAAAATGGTCAACGGCGACGTCCGCGACACTGCGAAAATGGATGAGCTGATCGCTCAGACCGACTGCGTCGTCCATGCTGCGGCGGCTCTTCCGCTGGCAACACGCGAGGAGATCTTCTCGACAAACGTTGACGGCACGAAAAACGTTCTCGAGCTCTGCTACAAGCACAAAAAGAGGATCGTAGTCATCTCTTCGACCGCTGTTTACGGCGTTCCGGATCACCACCCGCTCTTTGAAAACGACGAACTTATCGGAGTCGGCAACTACGGCGAAAGCAAGATCGCGCTTGAAAAGTACTGCAACGAATACCGCGAAAAGGGGCTTTACGTCACGACGATACGCCCGAAAACCTTCATCGGAACATACCGCCTCGGCGTTTTCCAGATACTCTACAACTGGATCGAAGAGGGTCACAAGATCCCGCTTATCGGCAACGGCAAAAACCGTTATCAGCTCCTCGAGGTCGATGATCTCTGCGACGCGATCTACCTTGCGATGACCCACGAAGGTCAGGACGGGAACGACATCTTCAACATCGGCGCGATCAGCAATCTCACCGAAAACGATTACGTCGGCGCTCTCTGCGAATACGCGAAAAGCGGCTCGAAAGTGCTCCATACGCCGGTCTGGCTCGTGATCCCGACGCTCGTCATCCTGGAAAAACTTCACCTTTCGCCGCTCTACAAGTGGGTCTACGGCACGGCTCACAAGGACAGCTTCGTCTCCGTTGAAAAGGCTCAGAAGGTCTTCGGATGGCAGCCGAAATACGACGAGACACAGGCTCTGATCAAAAGTTACCAGTGGTACGTTGACAACAAGGATTCGATCGCAAAGGGGACAGGAACGACCCACAGGATCGCCTGGGCGCAGGGTGCGCTTGCAATAATCAAAAAGTTCCTCTAGACCCGGGAGCAGCAGATGGCAGGCAGCTTTTTTGAATTCAAACCGCTGAGTTTCCGCGGCGAAGTCGCAGTAGTCGCACCGTCGTCGCCTTTCGACAAGAGTGTTTTCAACGCCGGTGTCACCGAAATGAAGCTGAACAAGCTCCGTCCGGTCATCGACAAGGCGGTTTTTGCGAAGGCAGGCTTCCTCGCAGGCAGCGACGATGAACGCGCCGAACAGTTCGTAAAGGCATTCACCGCCGAAAAAGTCGAAGCTGTCTGGACGGCACGCGGAGGCTACGGAGCACTCAGACTTCTTGAAAAACTCGACGAAAACATCGACAAAATCAAGGCGAACCCGAAGCTCTTCATCGGCTTCAGCGATGTCACGGTACTCCACTCGTGGCTAGTTGAAAAGTGCGGTTTCGTCACCGTTCACGGACCAAACGTAACCACGCTTTCAAAGATCGACCGCTACTCGAAGGCTCAGATTTTTGACCTGCTCACCGGCAAAGACCGGGCATTTTCGATCTTCAGCAAAAACATCAGGACTATCAATCCGGGCAAGGTTAAGGGGACCGTCAAAGGCGGCAACCTTGCGACTCTGGTTTCGCTTCTCGGAACGCCATACGAGCCTGATTTCAAGGATTCGATACTCTTTATCGAGGATGTCGGAGAAGTCCCCTACCGCGTCGACAGGCTCATCACGCAGATGCGCCTTGCCGGCAAATTCAACGGCATCAAGGGGCTCATCCTCGGCGAGTTCAGCTACCATGAGTTCAGACCGCCGGCAGAAAAGTATGTCAATGCCAACGCCATCGTAGAGAGCATGAAACTCGATAAATCGGTCCCCGTCATCAGCAACTTCCCCGCCGGTCACGGGCAGCAGAACATGGCATTCCTGCTCGGAGCAGTGGCTCTGCTCGACACTGAAGCAAAGAGCCTCAAATATCAATTTTCTTAGTAAAACCGGAGTCTTATGGCAGCGAAGCGCACAAAAGAGGAGATGATTTCACTGGCATTCAGCCTGCAGGAGGCGATCGTCGCGCTCTGCGGCAGGCGTCCGCTCAGGATAACCACGAACAAAGACTTCAAGGTCCTCCGTATCGTCTGGATGAAGGACTTCGAACGCAAGGAGTGGTATCAGAATGTCGGTATGAAGATCCTGATATCCGCCTTCACCGACAAGCACGGGATCCCGATCCGCGAAGTCACGGCAGAGGACGACAGCCGGACCGCCGTCTACCTCACGAAAGAGGAGTTCAAAAAGGAAAAAGAGACCGGCAGGTGAGAAAAATTAAAAAAAGTAATCGAGAATGATCAATCTTAGAGCTAAAGACTTGGATTTGCTCCAGAAAAATCTTCAGAGATTACTGCCCTGACGCCGAGATCTTGGCCTACGGGAGCCGCGTCAACGGCGATTCGCACTCAGGGAGCGATCTCGACCTCACCGTAAAAAGCTTCAACGACAGCAAAAAAACGCCTCTACGAGCTCAAAGAGCTTTTGAGTGAAGCAACATCACCTTTCTGATCGACATAAACAGTTTCGATTTACTCCCCTACTCCTTTCAGGAAGAGATAAAGAGATCCTACGTCGTGATTTTCCCCGATTCCAAAGCTCTGAGAGCGCAATTAAAGGACAACTGAGACTAAACGGCTGTTCGCTGCTGTTTGTCTGAAAAAATCTGAAACTATTAAAAGCACTTGTTTTTTTACTGTTCTATGTTAAAATGCGTCTGTTTTTTTTCTATTTTGGAGGCGCAGATGAAAAAGTTTTTTTGTTGGGTGACTTTTCTTTGTCTCTGTTTTGTTTCTGTTTATGCAGAAACACCGGAGGCAGCAATTTCAGGTTTGTTGCCTGAAGCTTTAGGAATCAATGTGGTCAGCCGGATGGTGGGAGGAAAAAATTACCATTTTGTGACTTATCATGATGAATTGGGCAACATCAGTACCAAAATTTTCAACAGCGATTTTGTTGAGGTTCTAGAAGATGAAATTCAGGTTTCGGAACCAAAAGTTATTTCTGATGAAGTAGTTAAAGCTTTTGAGAAAAATCCAGATGAAAAGCAAAAACTTTTAGTTTATGTTTCTTTTCCAACGATTCCTTATCCGAAACATTCATTTTCAGCAGAAGGTTATATTGACGAACTGGGAAATTTATCCGTTTATGTTGACGGCGAATTGATAGACGGATTTCAGCAAACATTGCTGAAAGAAGAATATGATCAAATTCAAAATGAGTATCTCACGGAATTGTTATCGGTAAAATCAGCCTCATGGCAGGAATTGAGAAAAAGAAATGAGAATCCTGATCTTGATGAAGCAATAGAGAATGCCCAGAATCATGGAAAAAGTTCTTTCGTTGCAGAAATAACGGAAGACGAAATGTTTGAACTGCTTGCCAGTGCTCAAGATATGATTGACGGTGTTGAACTTTATCATGAACCAGAAAACAATCTCGCCAATGCAATGCTTGCAACAAGTGTTGATCCCTACGTGTTTTCATCAACAACAGGTCAAGGTGAAGGTATCGGTATATACATGACGGAGGCACATTGTCCCCCATATAATAATGGTGTACTGACAACACAAAATTATTATGCGTTTGGAGCCACATGGGCTAGTCAGCAGCATCCTCAGCAGGTTTCTTATGTTCTCCGCACCGTTTCTCCTCAATCGTTCCTTTACTGCAGACCCGGAGGAGCTCTTCCAAATTATTATGAGTTGAATGGTGTTAACGGAAAACCGCCAATAAAAGTAATAAATGCATCGTTTTCTGATGACACATCAGAATATACAGGAGATACACGGGATTGGGATCAATTTATATACAACTATAATGTTACGATTGTTAATTCTGCTGGAAACACCGGCGAATCTAGCGGGAATGTCGGAGAGCCGTCAGCTGCTTTAAACTCAATTACAGTCGGAAACTATATAATGGCTCATACTGTTTCTTTCATGGGCAATCAGATTCTGATTCCTGCTTCGATTAATTCTACTTCGAGTTATGTAAACCCAGAAACAGGAAATCAAAAGCCTGAAGTTGTTGCTCCCGGAACATATTTAAATCTTCCTGATTTCGGCATCACTTCTGCCCCCGGACCTTATACCGGAACAAGTTTTTC
>JAGAAT010000188.1 GCA_017615095.1 bacterium | reverse complement strand
CACAGGATCCTGAGCCTTGCCGATATCGTCGGATAGTATTTGCGGAAGTTGTAATATGGAACACTTGCTCTCGGGACTGCTTTTCATACTTTTCATGATAGTCGCGATCACTGTATTCAATGAAAGGACATTTAAAATATCAAACGATATAGCCCTTGTGCTTTTTTCATTCCTGATCGCAGGATTGGTAAAGATACTTGAGGCGATGGGATTCATTGATTTCGAGACGAGTATGGTTGGCAGAATAGCCGACTTCAATTTTCAGGAATTCCTGATGGACGGGATTTTGTGCTTCATGCTCTTTTCAGGCGCGAGCGGAGTCAACTTCAACCGCTTCGTGAAAAACATCAAGTCGATAAGCATGCTCGCACTGCTTTCCACCGTGATTTCCTCATTCGTCTACGGAGGAATATTCTATCTTTTTTCTTTTCTCCTCGGTCTCGATCTTTCAATATGGCTATGCATACTGCTCGGCTGCATAGTTTCGCCGACCGACCCGATCTCGGCGACGAGCATCCTCAAAAAGGCTGGGCTTTCCAAAAACGTATCGACCGTCATCGAAGGAGAGTCGCTTTTTAACGACGGGACCGGTGTCGCAGTCTTTGTGTGCGTCAAGAATATCGTCAATGATGTTTCGGACTTGAGCTTTCCTGTGCTTATGGCGAAGGAACTTCTGGGCGCGGTGGCGATAGGGCTTGCGGTTTCGTTCCTTATGTTCAGGCTTCTGCGCGCCAGCAACAATCCGATGCTGCACATTCTGATAAGCCTTCTCGATGTCGTTGCGGCATATACTATCTGCGAGGTTCTCGGCTGCTCAGGCGTTATCGCTTCTGTTGTGTGCGGGATCTATTTCTCGAAAAACATGGCGAGATACGAGGAGTGGCGCAAGGTGGTCGATCCCAAGGACTGGTATGACGATTTCTGGCATCTGGCAGATACGCTGCTCAACAACATCCTCTTCATTCTGATAGGATGCGCAGTGCTGAACCTGCCGCACCATCCGCTGATGACGGCACTTATCTTCGGATCGATCCTGATCAACGCGGCGGCGCGTTTTGCCGGTGTCGGTACTTCTGCTCTTATCATCGGGAAAAACAAGATCCCGAACCGCTACAACACGATGGAATTCACCTCTCTGATGACATGGAGCGCTCTCAAAGGCGGCCTTTCGCTGGCTCTGGCACTGAGCACAGCCGAATTTCTTCCGCTGGCAAGCTACAATGTCGTGATCATAGTAACGAGTATGACGATGTATTTTACGATCGTGGTCCAGGGACTTACCATGAAAAATATCTTCGCCGTAATTGAGAAGCACAAGGCTGACCGCATAAGGCTGTGAGAAGAAAAGAGGGCAGCTTATCTTTCGTAAACTCTTGAAATTTCCTGATAAAATTCGGCGATCGTCCCCTCCTCGACACGTTTCCTAGCCTCTGCGGCGAGGTCAAGATAAAAGTGGAGGTTGTGGATCGAATTGAGGATCGGCGAGAGGTATTCGCCCGCTTTGTAGAGGTGTCTGAGATATGCGCGGCTGAAGTTCCGGCAGGTGTAACAGCTGCACTGTTCATCGACCGGCCGGGTGTCACGCTCGTACTCTGCCCGCTTGATGTTCATCGTGCCGTGACGGGTGAAGAGCTGGGCGTTTCTTGCGTTGCGGGTCGGCATAACGCAGTCGAACATGTCAACCCCCTCCAGTATGCCCTTGACGATATCACGCGGCGTACCGACACCCATCAGATAGCGCGGCTTGTCCGCCGGCAGAAGGTGCGGGACCTCCTCGAGCATGTGGTACATCTCCTCTTTCGTCTCGCCGACGCTGAGTCCGCCGATCGAAAAGCCGTCGAAGGGGAGCTCTGTCATCTCGGCGAGGTGCATTTTGCGAAGCTCGAGGCTGGTGCCGCCCTGCGTGATCCCGAAGAGCGCGTTGTCGCTTTTTCTCGCATCCAGACAGCGTTTAGCCCACCTTGTCGTACGGTGCATCGATTCGATCATGTAGTCGTCGGTGCACGGCAGTGCGGGACATTCGTCGAACGCCATCATTATGTCGCTGCCGAGCGACTCCTGAATCTCGATAGAAATTTCGGGCGAAATGAAGCGCTTCGAGCCGTCGAGGTGACTGCTGAAGTATACCCCCTCCTCTTTGATCCTGCGGAGCGGTCCGAGGCTGAAGACCTGGAAACCGCCGCTGTCGGTAAGGATCGGGTGATCCCACTTCATCATGTTGTGGAGAGAGCCGAAGACCTCCTTCACAAGCTTATGACCCGGCCGCAGAAAGAGGTGGTAGGTGTTGCCCAGGATTATCTGTGCGCCGAGTGCCTCCAGCTGGTCCGGAAGCACCGCCTTGACGGTCCCCTGAGTGCCGACAGGCATAAAGATAGGTGTCTCGATCGTACCGTGGGGCGTTGTTATCCTGCCGCGGCGCGACTTGCCGCATTCCTTTAAAACTTCAAATGAAATCAATTGCCTGCTCCAAATTTTCCGTTGCGTATGTCGTAACTGCCCGGATTCTGGTACAGACGAAGTCCGAAAAGTCCGACGACCGCAAAAAGATGGTCAAAAATGTCTGCCTGAAGAGATTCGTACTGGACGCTCGCCGTCAGTTTGGAAAAGGCGTAGACCTGGATCGGCAAGCCGTTCGGAGTCTGCGGGAGCTGACGCACCTGAAGCATCATGTCCTGCCGTAAATTTTCGTTGCGGCGGAGGTACGCCCTGGCATACTCGCGGAATGCTCCGATGTTCGTAAGCTGCCCCGGATCGGGTGAACCGGAGGACGTTTTTTCGCGGTCAAGCGGGCATTTTTCGTTGATAAAGTCCTTCAAAAGGTCGATTTTGCGCAAATCCTCCAGCTCCGCGCCGGTGAGAGGGCGGATACTGGTTACATCGATCAGGAGGCTCCTGAGGATCTGCCTTCCGCCTGCCTGCGTCATCCCGCTCCAGTTGACAAAGCTCTCGCCGAGAAACTTGTGGGTCGGCACGAAAACGATGGTGTTGTCCCAGTTCCTGACACGGATCGTATGGAGCGCGATATCGATGACTTCGCCGTCCGCGCCGTACTGCGGCATCGCGATCCAGTCGCCCTTTTTGATCGACTGGTTGGCGGTTATCTGGACACCTGCGACAAGTCCGAGGATCGTGTCGTGAAAGATCAGCATGATGACTGCCGACATCGCTCCGAGTCCGCTGACGAGCAGGAGCGGCGATTTTTCAAGCAGGATCGAAACGATCACTATCGCGCCGAAACAGTAGACGAGGATCATCGCGATCTGCATGAAACCCTTTATCGGTCTGCTTTTGGCGATGCGCAAAGTCTCATAATACTCAAGGATCGATTTGTTGATCATTCTGGCGACATCGATAAAAACGACGACCAGCACGCACCCGGCAAGCCTGAGCAGCCATGAGTGCCAGACTGAAAAGTAGTGCGCCGCCCAGAAGATCACGAACGAAGGCACCGCGTTGAAAAGCTTCGTGAAGACGTGGTTCTTCATAAAGGTGTCGAACCAGCGGAGCTTTGCGCTTCTGCCGATGAAATTGAGGAGCGGCGTCGCGATTTTTTTGGCGAGCCAGGCGACAAGAAGCGAGATAAAAACCAGAAACGCGATGTTGAGAAGCGATAAAAGCGAAGGATGCCGGGTAAAGAAATCGACCGCGGCTTCCGGTATCAGAAATTCAAAAAAAGGAACCATTTCAAACCTTTATGCGTGACTAATGTTCTGAGTTGTCGTACGGAGCAGCATCACAGGAATCACCGTAGCCGTCGCCGTCGCTGTCGAGCTGAGTGGTGTTCGGTATATCCGGGCAGTTGTCGATGCAGTCCAAAACAGTGTCGCCGTCGCTGTCGAGTTCAGCCACTCCGCAGCCGCAGATACCGCTATCCGTCACCTTGTAGGGGTCGTTGGGGCAGGCATCGCAGAGATCACCGGCTCCGTCACCGTCCGTATCTGTCTGATCATTGGGCATGTTAGGACAGTTGTCAACGGCATTCGGCACCTCATCGCCGTCGAGGTCGTCGTCACAGGCATCGCCGATACCGTCGCCGTCAGTGTCGGTCTGCGAGCCGAAAGCCGGCTTCGGGTTCGGGACGAAAACGCAGTTGTCAGCGCTGTTCTTCACCCCGTCTCCGTCGATATCGTCGTCGCAGGCATTGCCGATACCGTCGCCGTCGAGATCATCCTGAAGCGGGTTGTAGTCGTTTTTGCAGTTGTCAGCCGTGTCCGGAACACTGTCTCCGTCACTGTCTGTATCTTCAACTACCGGCTTTACGAAAAGTATCCTGTCGGAGAAAAGCGTCAGAGACGAGACCGACGAACCGAAAAAGCTGCCGCTCAACTGGAAATCCTGAAGCTCGACATCGCCGATGAAATAGCCGAACTGCGAGCCCGACTTCGTCCAGCGGAGCTGCGTGTATCCGTCCTTCTCGAGGCTGACTCTGGTATCGCTGTCGTTGAACGCCATGCGGAGGCTGAGCGTGCCGTAGCTACCGCTGAAGCTTGTGCTGATGCAGTTTTCTTTCGGGCAGGATGAGGCAAGAGACGCCTGTGTCTGCGCCGTGAAGAGTATCTCGCTGCCGGTTTCGGTCACAGCCTTGACCTTGCCGGAATAGCCGTTCCCGCTCTGAGTGAAGCTGAGGCTGGAAAATTCATCCTCGCCGACACCTTCAGGGATGTCGTAAAGCCCGTCGTCATCAGGAGCCGGCTCCTCCGGTTCCTCAACATCGTAATGATCCGCGTAGGTCAGTCCGGAAGCGGAGAGCGCGAGATTTGTGACCGTGCCGTCCGACTCGGTGTAGGCACTGCGTGCGACTGTTCCCTTCAGAACGCCGTGAGCCGTGCTGCCGACATTCCAGAGCGCCCTGTTCGTGCCGTCAAGCTCGAGCGCAGTTTCAGCCGCAAGCTCTGACGCGGAGAGGAGAAGCGTCACCTCATCGAAGTCGCCGGAAAATACTATCTTCACATTTTCACCCTCCAAGACAGGCTTCGACGCCTTCTTGAGTTTGAGTGTATTGGAGCCGTCGAAGAGCTTCATCGAAGCAGTCACGGCGTCGTTTGAAAGTTCGTATGAAAATTCGCTGACCGCGAGATCGGGCTGCTCTTCGTCGGGAAGAGTGTCTCCGGTATCAGTCGGCTCGGTCGGTTCTCCAGAATCGCCTGTGTCACCTCCAGGACCTACAGGACCGCTGTCGCCAGAGTCGCCTGAATCGCCTGAATCGCCGCCCCATCCGTCATCCTCGTCACCGGAATCGCCTGAATCGCCGGGATCGGTGTCTGGTCTCGGGCGGTCGGGTTTGTCGGAGTCGTTCTCCGTCTGACCATCGATGTCGGGAGTCTCGATATCTTCGTCCGTCTGAACATCAGAATCATCCTGGTCGCGGACCGGCTTGTCCGAAAATTCGCCGTCGCCTGCAAGCATCGCTTCGCCGCAGCCGGCAGTGAAAAGAAGTGAAAGAGTGAAAATCAAAAGGATCAGCGCTTTTTTCATAGTTACCTCCGTAAAAGCCGAGGGAAAAACAGCAAATGATAAGGGTATTTCATCCCAATTCAAGTTGAAACACCCCCTTTTGAGGCTTTTGCATCAAAATATCGAAATTATCTTTTTTTTTGCTATGATGAGTGACTTTTCGCTTTTGAAAACTTAGAGATTTGAAACGAAATGATAGAAAAGATCAAAAACAGCAGTATCGAAGAACTTGAAAAGCTGGCGGTCGAGGTACGGCAGAAAATAGTCGAAACCGTCTCGAAAAACGGCGGTCACCTTGCCTCGTCGCTGGGGACAGTCGAACTGACGCTGGCGCTGCTCAAGGTTTTCGACCTGCCGGACGACAAAATAATCTGGGATGTCGGGCACCAGTCCTACCCCTACAAGATTCTGACCGACCGGGCGGAAAAGTTCGATACGCTCCGGCAGTTCGGCGGGATCTCGGGCTTCCCCAAAATCTCCGAATCGAAGTACGACTTTTTCGGCACCGGACACGGCGGCACGTCGATAGCTGCTGCACTCGGCATCCAGGAGGCGCAGCGCGGGCACTCCGGCGACTCGAAGGTCATCGCAGTCATCGGCGACGGCTCCTACACCAGCGGACTCGCACTCGAAGCGATGAACAACCTCGACGGGAACGGCAGGAACACCATCACCGTCCTGAACGACAACGAAATGTTCATCTCGACCTCGGTCGGAGCACTTTCAAAGTGGTTCAGCCGCAAGCTTTCAGGGCAGAAGTACTCCTCGGCAAGGCGCGAGATCAAGCAGATGCTTTCAAAACTGCCGCCCGCATTCCACGGCGACAAAATCATCGATATAATCAGGAAAACCCTCAACTCATCGAAGTCCCTGCTGACTCCCGGAATACTTTTTGAGGGCTTCGGATACCAGTATGTCGGTCCGATCGACGGGCACAACCTGCGCGAACTGATCGAGACGCTCGAGGATATCAAATCGAACAGCGAACCGGTGCTCCTGCACATCCACACGGTCAAGGGAAAGGGCTACGAACCTGCCGAGCGCGACCCGCAGAAATTCCACGGGATATCACCGTTCGACCCGCAGACAGGCGAGATCCTGAAGGTCTCCCCGTCGTTCACGAGCTACCTTTCAGGCTACCTGCCGAAGCTCTTCCGGCGCAACCCCGAGCTGGTGGCGATCACGGCGGCGATGCCGGACGGGACAGGGCTTGCCAACCTTCAGAGCATCTATCCGGCACGGGTCTACGATGTCGGCATGGCGGAAGGGTACGCCGTCACCTTTGCAGCAGGGCTCGCGGTCGGCGGGAAACGCCCGATCGTCGCAATCTACTCAACCTTCCTGCAGAGGGCGTACGACAACATCATCCACGATGTTGCGCTCCAGAACCTGCCGGTGATCTTCATGATCGACAGAGCTGGGCTCGTCGGCGAAGACGGTCCGACACATCACGGACTTTTCGACATCGCATACTGCCGCATCATCCCGAACATGACGCTGATGGCTCCGAGGGACGAGCACGAGATGATCAGAATGCTGGAATACGCCGTTTCGAACCTTTCGACACCCGTTGCGATCCGCTATCCGAGAGGCGGAGGCATCGGGAAACGCGCTTACAACCGTATGATCCCGCTGAAGGAGGCGAAGGGCGAGCTGCTCTCCGAAGGCGTGCTCCCGGTCATGGTCGTATCTGTCGGAGCGATGACCAACACCGCGCTGGACGTGGTCGAGAGGCTCTCCGGCGAGGGCAAGCCGGTATCGCTTTACGACCTGAAATTCATAAAACCGCTGCCGGACGAACTCTTCCGCCTGATATCCGAAATGAAGATCAAACGTATCGTCACGATCGAAAACGGGATCGCAGCAGGCGGCGCAGGATCGGCTGTTCTGGAGGAACTGAGCCGCCGCGGGATCTGCCTTCCGGCAAAAATCATCGGCATCGACGACTCCTTCTCGACCCACGGTTCGCTTGAAGCGCTGCGTGACCT
>JAGAAT010000187.1 GCA_017615095.1 bacterium | reverse complement strand
GCTCTGCAAACTGAAACGTGGCGATACCGAGTATCGCATCTCGCTGGTACCGCTCGGCGGATACGTCAAAATGTCCGGAGAAAATCCCGCAGAACAGGATGAGGACAAAAACAAAGATATCGACCCGAACCTTCTGTTTTCGCACAAAAAGTGGTGGCAGAAGGTCTGCATCGTCTTCGCCGGCCCCCTGTTCAACATACTTTTCACGGCTCTTGTGCTGTTTGTCGTAAGCTTTTTCAGACTGACAGCGCCCTCATCGCTCATCGAGCATGTCGATCCGGAAGGTCCCGCAGCAGCAGCGGGAATGATGGACGGAGACACCATCGTCAGGATGGGCGGGCATGAAGTAAAAGTCTGGGACGACATCACTCCGCCGCTCACAGAGCTCTACGAAAACGGCAGTTGCCGCAGCCTTCCGGTCGAGGTCGAGCGTGACGGGAAGCTCATAACGCTTGACGTTCATCCGCAGATCGACACCTACGAAGACGATTTCGGCGATGAACAGTCCCGCTGCGTTTTAGGCGTCGTCCGTGCGCCGGCAGATGCGACCATCATCAACATGAACAACTATCCTAACCTCAAAAACGGCGACAAGATACTCTCCGTCGACGGCGTAGAGACCGACAGGTTCTACAAGCTCAAAAAGCTCGTCGAAAAGCCGTTCCATGAGATGAAGCTCATCCGCGACGGAAAGGAGATGACTGTCACTTTCGATCAGGAAGGCGGATTCAAAAAGCCGGAACTGCTTCACGGCGGACTTATCATATCGAGTGTCGAGAAAGATGGCTACGCAGAGAAGGTCGGGATCAGGGTCGGAGACGCGATCATCGGTATCAACGGGATCGGTATCACCGCTCCGTTCAAGTTCTTCAGCGAAATGAGGAAGCTCAAAAACGACGACCCCGTCAAACTTGAAATATTCCGCGACGGCGAGCGTCAGACCATAGATTTCGCGCTGAAATCAGAGACTCAAGTCAATGAAATGACAGGAATGACTTCGCAGAAGATCAAATGGGACGCGAGATTCGCCTTTGACTACAACGTTCCGGAGATTACGGCAAGGCGCGGGAATCCTGTCGGATACACGTTTAAATATGCAGTCACCGAAACAAAAAAGATGTTTGTCCTCACCGTCAAGGGGTTCTGGTACATGATCTCCGGCAGGGTTTCGGTCAAAAGCGTCGGCGGACCGATAATGATTTTCGACATCACGAAGCGTGCAGCTGAGCTCGGAGCCGATTACTTCCTCTACATCATGGCGGTGATCAGCATAAACCTGGGCATTATCAACCTGATGCCGATACCGGTCATGGACGGCGGCTACATCGTGATCTACACTATCGAAGGCATCCGCAGGAAGCCGATTTCACCGAAGCTCCTTCAGCGACTGCTTGTTGTGGGGATGGTGATCCTGTTTGCGCTGATGGCTTTGGCGATGACAAACGACATATCAAGATTTTTCAAAGTGTTTAACGGCTGAAATATTTTATGAAATTGGAGTAACTTGATGAACTTAATGACTTTCAACATTACAGCGAATGCGGCGGTAGGCGGGATGAACCTGGCGGATACCGTCAAAAATTCGTCGGCTCTCGTCAACTTCATGCTCTTTGCCCTGATCGCGGCGAGCATCGCCTCCTGGGCGCTCATTTTTTACAAACTTTTTCAGTACCAGAAGGCAAAAAAAGAAACGCAGAGTTTTATCGCCTTCTTCTGGAAAAACGACGACATGAAGGCTGTCTACGAGAAGAGCCTGGCGTTCAAAAACTCACCGGTCGCATCGATCTACTCCCAGGGTTACATTGAGCAGCAGTCGACCCGCGAGAGCTGGGAAAAACTCGGCGTCGTCGTTGTCGGATCAAAGGTCGACGACCTCATCGGCAATGTTGAAAGGGCTATGCGCCGCGAAAGCCACGCAAAGATGCAGCTGCTAGAAAACGGTCTCCAGTTTCTGGCGACAGTAGCCACAGCGTCGCCGTTCATCGGACTTTTCGGAACGGTTTACGGCATAATGAATGCCTTCACCGAAATCGGCAAAACAGGCAGCGCGACACTCGGATCGATCGCACCTCACCTCTCTGACGCACTCGTAACGACCGCATTCGGTCTGATCGCGGCGATCCCGGCGTCGATAGCCTTCAACTACTTCAACGCAAAACTGCAGAAGTTCGAAAACGAGTCTGTCAACGTAACAGCGGATTTCATCAACCAGATCAAACGGAGCAACATCTGATGAACGGCGGAATCGAAGAACCGAAAAGGCGCTCAGTCCGTGCGGAGATGAACATCACTCCGATGGTCGATATCGTCTTTACGCTTCTGATAATCTTCATGGTCGCGGCACCGCTGATCGAGCAGGGCGTAGATCTGGATCTGCCTCAAACGGAGACCGTTCCGATCGAAAGCCCGAAGGATAAGTTCATAATCCGCGTTTTCGACGGCACGACCGAGGCTCAGAACAAAATTTTCATAGACACGACGGAGGTCCCGCTCAACGAGCTGGAGACAAAACTTTCGACAAACGAAAAGCTCAAGGAGCAGCAGGAGGTCTTTCTACATGCGAGCCGCAAGCTCTCCTACGGCTATGTCGTACGTGTCATGGCGATCATCAAAAAGGCGGGGGCAAAGAGCATTTCGCTCGTTACCGAACCGCTTGAATCGGAGTAGCTGATGGCATCTTTCAGGCGG
>JAGAAT010000186.1 GCA_017615095.1 bacterium | reverse complement strand
GTCGGTAAAGATGATCTGCGAATCATTGTCGGTGTAAATGCCGCGGATCTTGTTTCTCGTCGTCTGCGCTTTCGGCGTGACGATCGAGATTTTTGATTCTACGACGCGGTTGATGAAGGTCGATTTTCCGGAGTTCGGCACACCGATTATCGCGGCGAATCCGACATGGTCAAGGGTCTCTCCGAGCATTTAGTTCTCCTTTTCTCCGGCACAGTTCTTGGACATGAAATCTTTGATTTCATTTATGTTTTTATACCTGCCTAGCGCGATCATCATCTTGACGAGCGTCGCCTCGCGGGTCATATCGACGGCACTGATGAGACCGTAGAATTTCGCCTTCGCGGCAGCTTCGTAGAGTGAAAGGTCGATCTTTCCGACCGGCGACTGGCTGCATACTGCTATCGGTATCTCGTTTGTCGCTGCGTCGCTGAAGAGCTGGTCGAGACCGGTGTTGTCACTCGGGATGTTCCCGCTGCCGTAAGCCTCGATGATGAGTGCGTGGACCCTCTTTTCGTTGACCATCAGCGTGAAGGCGGAGAAGTCGATCCCGGGGAAGAAGGGTATCACGATGACCGATTCGTCAAAGCGTGTGTCGATCCCGAATTTCCCGGTCGGCATGGGCGCGATCCGGTACTGCTTGCGCTCGATCCCGATCCCGAGCTTGAGCAGCGGACCGTAGTTCGGAGCGTAGAAGGCGTCGAAGTCCCATGCGTTCTTCTTTTTTGTGCGGTTCCCTCTGAAAACCGTGTGGTTGAAGAGCAGCATGACTTCGGGTATATCGCTGTGCTGCGCGACTTCGATCGCATCGACCAGGTTCATGAAGGCATCGCTCCGGCGGTCGATGAGCGGCAGCTGGGCGCCGGTCAGAACAACAGGCTTGCCGAGGTTTTTGAGCATAAAGGAGAGCGCTGAGGCGGTGTATGCCATTGTATCCGTGCCGTGGATAACGACAAAACCGTCGTACTTTTCGTAGTTTTCCGCGATGTGTTCGGCGATCTTGACCCAGTGGACCGGTCTGAAGAGCGAGGAATCAAGGTTGAAAAGCTGGTGCTGGTCGATCTGTGCGCTGAAAAGCGGCTTGATGTGCTTCGAAATGTAGTCGATAGCGTAACATCCCGGCGTGAGCTGACCCTGCTCGTTCGACTCCATGACGAATGTCCCGCCGGTGTGAATGATCAAAATGTTTTTTTCTGTCACCGTTGCCTCCAAAAAAATGCGCCCTATTTTACTCAAACCGCACTATTTGTAAAAAGTGATTTGACTAAGTTCGAGCCAAAAAATAAAATAAACGCCGCTTTATTTATTTAATGAAGGAATTGCCATGGCAAAGTCGTCAGTTGAATATGTTTACGGAATAAATTCCTGCTTCGAGGTCGTTCGCGGCGGTCGCAGAAAAATCTATCAGGGTTACCTCAACGAAAAGCAGCAGAACAATCAGCGGATAAAGAAACTTGCGGAATTTCTCACGAAAAAGTCGATACCGTTCGACTGGGTGTCACGCGAAAGGCTCAACCAGCTCTCCGGTTCGACTGAAAACCAGGGTGCAGTCATGCGGACTTCGGTTTTCAAGTATGCCGAACTTACGGATATCCTCGACTCTAAGCGCGTCCTGCTTTTCGACAACGTCGAGGATCCGCACAACGTCGGAGCGATCCTCAGAAGTGCCGAAATATTCGGTTTCGACTCGATCCTGATGCCGGTCCGCGGCGTTCCCGAGATCTATCCGTCGGTCATCAAGGTGAGTGCCGGAGCAAGCGAGCACCTTAAGATCGTGAGAGAGTCCAGTTCAAATGTTTATGTTAAAAAACTTCAGGAGAATCACGGTTTTACTGTCGTTTCGCTCGACGGCGCCGGCAAGACTTCGCTCGAAGAGGTCAGAGCTGTGAAACCAGAAAAGATCCTTCTTGTCATAGGCGGCGAGGACAAGGCTGTCGGTCAGTATATCATCAATTCGTCGGATTTTGTCGTTTCGATCCCTCAGTTCGGTAAGATAAATTCGCTCAATGCAGCTGTGGCGGCGAGCATCGCAATGTTTGTTTTGGGAGGAAAGTAGAATGTTGTTAGCAAGTTACGTCGAAGATCTCGAGGCAAAGCTGAAATATAAATTCGTCAATATGGATCTTCTCGAGGAGGCTTTCACCCATCCGAGTGCCGATTTTGTCGGAAAAAATTACCAGCGTCTCGAGTTTTTGGGTGACGAAGTCGTCAATCTCGGTGTCTCCCAGCTGCTTTTCAGGACATTTCCCGATGCCGAAGAGGGCAAACTCTCCAAGGCGAGAAGCAACCTGATCGACGAGCAGGGACTTGCCTTCAACGCGAAAAATCTTGACCTCGGTCCGATGATCGTTCTCGGAAAGGGTGAGGAGAAGATGGACGGCAGGGACAAGGATTCGATACTTTCTGACGTCTTCGAGGCGATGATGGCGGTCATTTTTCTCGAGGCAGGCTGGATGACGGTCTACAGGATAATCAACGATATTTTTATGCCGCTCATCAGCGCCTCTCCTGACATCGAAGACCTCCTTGACCACATCAACCGCGACTACAAATCAAGGCTCCAGGAGATCGCGCAGGATCTCGAACTGCCGCTTCCGACCTACACGATGGTCGAAAAGGTAGGTCCTGAGCACTTCCTGAAGTTCGTTATCGAATGCAGCACGATGGGCTACGTTTCACGCGGGATCGGAAAAAACAAAAAGGCTGCCGAGCAGGATGCCGCATACAAAATTTTGAAAGAGATGCACGTTTTATAAAAGGGTAAACTGATGAAAAAAATTGAAAATATCAGGAATTTTTCGATCGTCGCACACATAGACCACGGTAAATCGACGCTCTCCGACAGGCTTTTGGAGTACACCGGAAGCCTCAGCGAGCGCGAGCAGACCGACCAGTTCCTGGATGACATGGAGCTCGAAAAGGAGCGCGGGATCACAATCAAGGCACGTGCCGTTACGGTTTTCCACGAGTATCAGGGCAAAACCTACGAGCTGAACTTCATCGACACTCCGGGACACGTCGATTTTTCCTACGAGGTCAGCCGTGCGCTCACGAGCTGTGAGGGCGCACTGCTCGTCGTCGATGCGACTCAGGGTGTCGAGGCTCAGACGCTGGCGAATGTCTACATGGCGATCGACAACGACCTGGCGATAGTTCCGGTCGTCAACAAGATAGACCTCCCGAGTGCCGATGTCGAAAAGACGAAGAACGAGATCACCGATATCATCGGGATCGATGCGACTGACGCTGCTCTGGTTTCGGCAAAGACAGGTGTCGGCGTTAGGGAACTTCTGGACAGGATAGTTACGGAGATCCCGTGTCCGCAGACTGACCCGTCGATGAAGACACGCGCCCTGATCTTTGACAGCTGGTTCGACGCCTATGTCGGTGTCAGGATGCTCGTCAGGGTCTTTGACGGCGGGATCAAGACAGGCGACATGATCTATCTCATGCACTCCGAGGCTGCCTACGAGGTGATCGAAATCGCGAAGTACATGCCCTTCCTGAAGAAGGTCGATTCAGTTTCTGCTGGCGAGGTCGCGGTCATTGCAGCGGGTATCAAGACGATCCACGACGTCAAGATAGGCGAGACGATCACCCTTGCCGACGATATGACGAGCGAACCTCTCCCTGGCTTCAAGCCGATGAAGCAGATGGTCTACTGCGGGATTTTCCCCGTCGAGACATCGAAATACGAAGAGGTCAAACGCGCCGTCGAGAAGCTTGCTCTGAACGATTCGAGCTTCTCATTCGAGCCGGAAAACTCATCCGCGCTGGGCTTCGGCTTCCGCTGCGGTTTCCTCGGGATGCTGCATCTCGAGATCGTCAAGGAGCGTCTTGAACGCGAATTCGACCTCGAGCTGATTACGACAGCACCGAGCGTTGCCTACCAGGTCGTGCTGACGAACAAGGAGGTCGTGATGGTCGAAAACCCGGACAAGCTGCCTAAACAGCAGTATATCGACCACATCCAGGAGCCGATAGTCAACGTCTCGATCTTCACCCCTGCCGAGTTCATCGGCGGACTCGTCAAGCTCTGCCTCGACAAGCGCGGAAGGCAAAAAAACATGACATACCAGACAAGCGACCGCGTCATCCTTGAATACGAAATGCCGCTCAGTGAGATAGTCTACGATTTTTACGACAAGCTGAAGTCCATTTCACGCGGTTTTGCTTCGCTCGACTACGAATTTTCGCATTATGAAAAGTCGCAGCTCGTCAAGATGGACATTCTGATAAACGGCGAACCTGTAGATGCTCTGGCAGTCATCGTCCACCGCGAAAAGGCTTATCAGGTGGGCAGATCGCTCGTCATGAAGATGCGCCGCGTCATACCCCGCCAGATGTACGATGTCGCCATTCAGGCTGCACTCGGCTCGACAATAATTTCGCGTGAGACCGTCAAGGCTTATAGGAAGGATGTCACGGCGAAGTGCTACGGCGGCGACGTTTCGAGAAAGCGCAAACTCCTCGAAAAACAGAAGGAGGGCAAGAAAAAGATGAAGCAGCTCGGCAATGTCGAAATACCGCAGGAGGCATTCCTTGTCGTCCTCGACACCACTGCCGAGGAGTGATTTTTTAGCTGACCGGCAGAAATCTAGCAACATAACTCTTTGATAATATTGCAAAATTTCTACAACTTCTGCGACTATGCCGGAATCGAACTCGACTACGACTTCAACAAATCAACATTCCACGGATACGGCGAAAAGAACGAGAAGGTTTCCGACTCACTGAATACCCACTCGATCGCACTTGCACTCAGCGGCGCATTCGATTTCCTCTGGGAAGAAAAGTAAGAGTTCTTATAAAACATATTATTCTGAGATATTTTCCTCTTTTTAAAAGTCTGACTTGCGGCTATATCTTGTTTTTGACAAAACGAAATCATTAACTAGATTCTTAT